>NZ_JBVTQY010000003.1:0-231829 GCF_055755215.1 Planctobacterium sp. R6 | reverse complement strand
TCTTTCTTTTTTGGTCGAAAGATCCGATCACCTCAAGGGCATTTAGTTCATTTGTTCTTATGCGCAGCTCAGGTTAATTAGATGACTGATTGTTTAAGAAAGAGGTCAGTCACTCTGCACCAAATGGTTGACTGTTAAAACACCATAGCAGCCGTTCAAGATTTTCTTGTCTATAACTTCGAAATCAATAGAGCGGTGAGTCACTTTTACGGTGAATATAATACATGACAGGCTCCTAAAGCCAAATGCCAGACCAGAACTAGAAAATATCTTTCATAAATCGCCACCCATTACCTTTCCGAATAAGCCGAATATGATTGATACAGCAGAAGCCACAAGAACAGATAGACCCCAAATTAATATAATTAGTAAACCCAATCCACCTTTAAATACACCTTCGTCTCCCCCCCAAAGAACTCCACTCTTGTACTCCATTCCAAAACTTAATCCCAGAATGTCATACAAATATGCCATTCCCGCGTACGGAACCTCTCTCAATATTGATGAATGTTCAAATGGAAACCAATATTGATTCCAAGCAACGCCAAAATATATTGGAGTTAATATAAAGAGCAATGCAACCAAGCCTTTGTTTGCACCCATTTTAACAGCCAATGGCCCCATAGAAACTTGCAAGTAAGAAGCAAGAGGAAGGAATAACAAAGTATGAAAGAAATGAACAAAATTATATCTGAAAGACAAATTTTGGGGCTGATCCCACCACAGACATAGGAAAGACATTAAAGCTATTGTTGAACATAAAATAAATGTGGTTTCGCCTTTACTCCATTCTGATTTATTTCCCATGGTACTGTTCATGGATATATTGAGAGATGCAAAAAATGCTATACTAGTTGCGTACAATCCTTGCAAAACTATAATCGCCAGAAAGATTCCCAAAAATATGTGCACTTGATATCCCCTTTTTTTGAAACACTCATCGACCAACACGTATACTTCATTTTGGAAATAGTTTCAAACTCATAACTCTTCGGAACAAAGTGGCCCTTTAACATCCACCAATTTGACGCCAGCAATACGGTATGACGAATCAGTTGACCAGTATATTAGTGGTTCAATTGTGGCAAATGGAAAGTACCTAAAACTCATTTTCCAACCAACTGACGAATCAGCACGTTAGAGCCGGAAGCTAGTTTTCCAACCTCAGAATGCAAATAGCCGAAAAAACAAAAAAGAAACGTTTCTCGGTTGTACGAATGCGAGGGCCAATAAGGCCGGTCTCACATAATATAAAAATTTTAAACAAGGTAGGTTCTTCGCAACCTAACCTTTTAACCAGAAAATACTAACAATGACACCCATCATAACAATAGTCTGAATCCGCTCTCTGATGTGTTTCTTCCCAGAAATTTAGAAAACACTAATGGTGAAATCTGAGATTTGAAAAAAGAGAGCTGAATGAATTTTAAAGTGGATGTCTTTTTATTGTTTAATACTATCTTAGCAAACCGTAATCCTTCAATATCTGTGATCTGATGTGATTCTTCTAAGGGGCGATCCCCTTAAACCCCCATTCGCCCATGGCGCGAGAAAACATAAGCTGCAAGGACAGAACCTGAAGACCATCAATGAAAGTATGTCCCTATACTTGCATTGATTTGAGCAACATCCCTGTTGCCCATCTTCAGGTTTTACCTGTCCTTTTCGCTTATCTCGCGAATGGGCCTGATACCAACGCACTTCGAACTTTACAATAAAGAGTTATAGTATGTCATAGGGCAATATCCTGTTTAAAATTCAAATACCGACTGGTTGAATTAAACAAGATACATTGCTATCAATATTTTACTGACCATCAGTATTAGTTTGAACTGGTTTATTTTGTACTTCAGATTGCTCTTTTGACGGAATTGGGTCGAAAGGAGGTAAATAGGTCACAGCCATTGGAATAGAACGCTTACCATCTAAAACCTCCACCAAACCTTCACGTATTCGAGTTTGTTCACTTTCTATTCGACCATGCCTTACAGGATTGTAACACCCCCTTTTAAGTTGAACCTCGTCAAAGTCGTAACCCAAAGATTGCGCCATTGCATAAAGCAAACTTGTAAATAGCTCAAAACTTTTGTCTGTCCATGCATCAAGACGCTCATCAGGAACTCGATTATTTAAATGGTCGTTGTACACTTTCCAAGCATTCGTAACTTTTTTGTCTGCCTCTGATTGCCAACGTTTTCCAAATAAAGATCTCCCATAAAATTCCAAGTCAATCATATTCAAAGCTGAAACATGTTGACCCGAAAGTCTAGTAGCTCTTGTCTCCATGAGAGTATGGAACAATCTAAGCTTTCGCTCTTTTCTTCCTTTGATACTTTCAATAAGCTTTTGAGCTTGCACCGCTAAAATCGGACCTAATATAACCGCACTGATAGTAATCCAATCTTTAATTTCCATATTTAGCTCCACAAATTACCTCTCAATCACTACCTACAATTAATCACTAATCTTTGACATAAAAAAGTTATGAATTCTCAACTTGAACTAGTGTGACGGCACACGGTAACAATACCACTCTATAAAGGTAGTTCAGATCAGAACCTATAATAAAGTTTAGTGTGACTGTTCCTACATAGAGTTACAATGACACTCATTTTAATTTTGTTAAAACCCCCTCCAATGTATGTTCGAAGTCCGTTGGTATCAGGCCCTTTCGCGAGATAATACTAAATAGCAGAGATAGTTAACATGAGTGACAACAGGGATGTTGTCGCAGCCAATGCCAGCGCAGGGACGCGCTGTCATTGGTGGTCATGCTGACTCTGCTATTTCGGATTATGTTGTCTCGCGCCAGGGCTAAAGGGGGTTTTAGGGGAGCTCCCCTAAGAAGAAGTCACATCTGAACACTGAAGTTAAAAACTTCGTAGATGGTTAAAAGACATCTGACCCAAGAAATAATTCCAGGACATCCATTCCTAAGTTCTTTCCTTTCCCGCCAATATATAGTTCGAAGTCCGTTGGTATCTGGCCCTTTCGCGAGATAATACTAAATAGCAGAAATAGTTAGCATGAGTGACAACAGGGATGTTGTCGCAGCCAATGCCAGCGCAGGGATGTGCTGTCATTGGCGGTCATGCTGACTCTGCTATTTCGGATTATGTTGTCTCGCGCCAGGGCTAAAGGGGGTTTTAGGGGAGCTCCCCTAAGAAGAAGTCACATCTGAACACTGAAGTTAAAAACTTCGTAGATGGTTAAAAGACATCTGACCCAAGAAATAATTCCAGGACATCCATTCCTAAGTTCTTTCCTTTCCCGCCAATATATAGTTCGAAGTCCGTTGGTATCAGGCCCTTTCGCGAGATAAGCCTAAATAGCACAAATAGTTAGCATGAGTGACAACAGGGATGCTGTCATTGGTGGTCATGCTGACTCTGCTATTTCGGATTATGTTGTCTCGCGCCAGGGCAAAAGGGGGTTTTAGGGGAACGCCCCTAAGAAAAGCAATATCAAAACTCGGAGCAAACAAGTTCGCTACTTGTATCCAGGAAATCTATTCTTAGGCTCTTCCCTTCCCCGCTGATGTATATTCGAAGTATGTTGATATCTAAGCGGAACGCTTTAAGAGAAATCACTCAAAACACTGCAATAAAAGCTTAATTCCATTCTAAATAAACATACTAATCAGCGAATTTTGATTAATTCACAGGTTTAATGACCCACTATTGCCTGCCACCAAACTAAAAAAATCATCAGTTATCTACTCAAAAAGCACAAAATAACCGCTACTTTTGCCTGGTTTATAAACGCCTGAATCTTAAAACGATTTATTTTGCACTTAACTGCAATTTATTGATCAAAAGTTATGCACACAGAAGATTTCGCGATAAATAACGCAGATCACAAGTTATACACATGAAAAACAAAAATTATGAACACCTGTGGATAAATACGGGAATAAAGGGTGAGATCATGGTTCGAAGATCGTTGAACAACGTTTGATCACTTTTTCCTATGTGGATAACTATACCACTTATCACCGTAATACACCCGTAATATACAGCTTTAAATGACAACTTATTAAACTCGTAAGACATTGTTTTTATTGAAATATATTGACTTTTCCACAGATTTTCAGGTGCTTAATAATAAAAATAATAAAAGATCTATACAGATCTTTATTTTTTATAAGGTTTGGAGAAAACCGCTAACATTTGCAAACTGACTAAAATATAATCAGTTTACAAATACAAATTTGTGTATAGAATAAGCGCCCCATTTTTAACAGAGGCTATTGATGATTTACGCACAAGATTACGATGTGATCATTGTCGGTGGTGGACATGCCGGCACTGAGGCTGCATTAGCCGCAGCCAGAATAGGTGTACGCACGCTTCTGTTAACCCAAAATATGGAAACTCTGGGTCAGATGTCTTGTAATCCCGCAATAGGCGGTATAGGTAAAGGACACTTAGTTAAAGAAATTGATGCCTTAGGGGGTGAAATGGCGGTGGCCATCGATCACGCCGGTATTCAGTTTCGCACCTTAAATGCCAGCAAAGGACCTGCGGTTCGGGCTACCCGTGCCCAGGCAGACAGAGCGCTGTATCGCAGTCACATTCGTCATAAACTGGAACATCAGGAAAATCTCACTATTTTCCAGCAATCCTGTGATGATTTTATTATCGAAAACGATCAGATCGTGGGTGTTGTTACACAGATGGGGGTGCGCTTTAAAGCCAAAGCTGTCGTGCTTACAGCTGGTACGTTCTTGGGTGGCGTGATCCATATTGGTCTGGAAAATCATCAAGGGGGGCGTGCAGGTGATGCCCCTTCTAATGCCCTGGCAAAACGATTGCGGGCATTGCCGTTCAGAGTCGACAGATTAAAAACCGGTACCCCTGCCCGACTGGATGCCCGCAGTCTGGATTATTCTGTGATGCAGGAACAACCGGGCGATACACCGTTACCGGTGTTTTCCTATCTGGGAAACAGAGAGCAACATCCGCGGCAGATTTCCTGTTACATCACCCACACCAATAGCCGGACCCACGATATTATCCGCTCCGGACTGGACCGTTCTCCTATGTACACCGGTGTGATTGAAGGCATAGGTCCGCGTTATTGTCCTTCCATCGAAGACAAAATCATGCGTTTTGCCGATAAGGAAACGCATCAGATTTTTGTGGAGCCCGAAGGTCTGAATTCCATTGAAGTCTACCCCAATGGGATCTCCACCAGTTTACCGTTCGATGTCCAGATGGCATTGATCCACAGTATTCGCGGTTTCGAAAACGCCCATGTCATTCGCCCTGGTTATGCCATCGAGTATGACTTTTTTGATCCCAGAGATCTGAAACAAACGCTGGAAACCAAATTTGTGAATGGCCTGTTTTTCGCCGGTCAAATCAACGGTACTACAGGCTATGAAGAAGCCGGTGCTCAGGGGTTGATGGCGGGCGCTAATGCCGCGCTGCAGGTACTGGGCAAAGATCCCCTGATCTTAGGTCGCGAACAGGCTTATCTTGGGGTTTTGATTGACGATTTGGCTACCCTGGGTACCAAAGAGCCCTACCGCATGTTTACCAGTCGCGCCGAATATCGCCTGTTACTGCGGGAAGACAACGCCGATATTCGCTTAACCGAATTAGGCTACAAAGCCGGTTTGGTGGATGAACATCGCTGGCAGGCGTTTAATGCCAAAGTGGAAGCGGTTGAGCAGGAAAAACAACGTTTGCGCTCTACCTGGGTGCATCCAAAACACCCGGTAGTACCAGAGCTGAACAGTATTTTGAAAAACCCGGTTACCCGCGAACACTCTCTGGAAGAGCTGATCCGCAGACCGGAAATGAATTACGCCACACTGATGTCATTGCCAGCACTGGATTCCGGTTTACTGGATGCCAATGAGCAAGCTGCGGAACAGGTGGAAATTCAAATCAAGTACGCGGGTTACATTGCTCGTCAGATGGATGAGATTGAACGCACCAAGCGCAATGAGCATACCAAGATCCCTGCGGATATGGATTTTTCGGTTATTTCCGGGTTGTCCAATGAAGTGGTGGCAAAATTATCGGATGCCAGACCCGAAACTATCGGTCAGGCTTCCCGAATTTCTGGTATCACGCCAGCGGCGATTTCGTTATTATTGGTTTATCTGAAAAAACACGGTTTATTGCGTAAATCCGCCTGATGAATTTTCCCTTTGAAAAAATTGCACTGGATTTTGATAATGCAGTGCAACAACTTGGCTTGTCTGTTTCCGCGGAGCAAAAACAAAAACTGCTGAGTTTTTTGCAATTGCTGCACAAATGGAACAAGGCCTATAATCTCACCTCGGTCAGAGATCCGGAGCAAATGCTTTATGTCCATATTCTGGACTCCATTGCTATTGCTCCTTTCCTGTCAGCACAACGCTATGTCGACGTAGGAACCGGACCGGGATTACCCGGCATTCCACTGGCCATTATGAATCCTGATAAACATTTTACGTTGTTAGACAGCTTAGGAAAGCGCATCAGGTTCATTAAACAGGTTGCATATGAATTATCTCTTACTAATATAGAGCCTGTGCAATCCAGGGTTGAGGATTTTCAACCCGACTCTGCCTTTGATGGTGTTCTCAGTCGAGCCTTTGCGTCAATTGCCGATATGTTACAGTGGTGTCATCACCTGACTGATCAAAACGGTGCATTTTTGGCGCTCAAAGGACAATATCCTGAGCAGGAATTGCAGGCTTTGCCGGCGCAGTTTTCTGTGCTTAAGGCGGAGCAAATTGTAGTACCGGGACTGGACGCAGATCGTTATCTGATAACCATGAAAAAAACAGAATTGGAAGAATAGTTTTGGGCAAGGTAATCGCAATAGCAAATCAAAAAGGTGGTGTGGGTAAAACCACTACCGCGGTCAATGTGGCTGCTTCCATGGCGGCAACGAAGCGCAAAGTGTTGTTGATAGATCTCGATCCCCAGGGCAATGCAACTATGGGTAGTGGCATTGATAAATACGAGGTGGAATCAACAGCTTACGAGTTATTGATTGAAGAAAAACCGATTCAGGATGTGATTGTTGAAGCCACCACAGGTAAATATCATCTGGTGGCAGCCAACGGTGACGTTACTGCGGCTGAAATTAAACTGATGGAAGTCTTTGCCCGGGAGTTGCGACTGCGCAATGCCATTCAGCCGGTACGCGAGCACTACGATTTTATTTTTATTGACTGCCCCCCTTCGCTCAGTCAGTTAACGGTCAATGCCATGGCAGCAGCCGATTCCGTATTAGTGCCTATGCAGTGTGAGTATTACGCGCTGGAAGGTTTAACGGCACTGCTGGATACCATTCAGAAGTTGGCGTCAGTGGTTAACCCACAGCTGAAAATCGAAGGCGTGTTACGCACCATGTACGACCCGCGCAACCGTCTGGCCAACGATGTATCTGAACAACTAAAGCGGCATTTTGGGGAGCAGGTATATCGCACCGTTATTCCCCGTAATGTGCGTCTGGCAGAAGCCCCCAGTTTTGGTGCGCCTGCCATGTATTACGAAAAATCATCCACAGGTGCCAAGGCCTACCTGGCGCTGGCCGGTGAAATTTTGCGTCGGGGTAAAAAGTAAATCAAACCTGTAGTTCGGGCCTTGGTCCGACAATACCAGGTCGTTTTGACAAAGCGGTCGGACTGACGTCCGGCCTGTAAAATCCGATTACCTTCAGGTAATTGCCAGTATTGTCCAAGAGATTATTATGTCAGCGAAGAAAAGAGGATTAGGACGGGGCTTAGATGCCTTGCTAGCAACCAGCCAGACACAGCGCGAAGTGAAAATCGATGATGTGCCTGAGATAGCGGAAAACAAAGGCGAATTACAAAAACTGCCGGTGGAATTTTTACAGCCTGGTCGCTATCAACCTCGTAAAGACATGTCTCCGGAAGCACTGGAAGAACTGGCCTCCTCCATTCGTTCGCAAGGAATTATCCAGCCTATCGTGGTTCGCCAGATGGCTGAAAACAAATATGAAATTATTGCCGGTGAACGTCGTTGGCGTGCAGCACAGCTTGCTGAACTGGATGTGGTGCCTTGCCTGATCAAAGACGTGCCGGATGAAGTGGCTGTTGCTATTGCCCTGATTGAGAACATTCAGCGCGAAGATCTCAATGCCATGGAAGAAGCCCAGGCACTGGAAAGATTAATTCTGGAATTTGAGTTAACCCACCAGGAAGTGGCTGAAGCGGTAGGCAAATCCCGCACCACCGTAACGAATCTTTTACGTCTGAATAATCTCAATGAGGATGTTAAAACCTTACTGGAACACGGTGACATCGAGATGGGGCACGCCAGAGCCTTGTTAACCCTGGAAGGTGAAAAACAAAGTGAAGCAGCACAAACGGTGGCCAACAAAGGGTTAACCGTCAGAGATACCGAGTCACTGGTGCGCAAAATTATGCAACCTAAGCCGGAAAAAGCAGAACCGGTAGAAGACCCGGATGTAAAAAGTCTGGAAAATCGTCTGGGTGAAAATCTCGGCACCACTGTTGCCATCTCTCATAATGCCAAAGGCAAAGGCAAGCTGGTGATCAACTTTGGCACCCTGGAACAATTAGACGGGATTTTGTCCCATATTGAAAAGAATTCATAAAAACGTCGCGGTAAAGTAATTCTGTGATGATAATGTAACCGGATCTTTCAGACTTAGAGCGGTTTGGCTTGAAAACTGGTTTTAAAGCAGTATACTTTTCGCGCTTTAAGTTTCTGTGTGACCCTATGAGGAACTCTTAGCTTATGGATTTGGCAAAAGCCGGTAAAAGGTTGGCCAAACAGATGCTAGTCTTGCAATTTGCGATAGTCATCCTGTCAGGTATGGTATTTTTTCTGATGGATGGCCTCTCCTCCGCAATCTCCGTAGTCACTGGTGGAACATTGAGCGTATTGACCAATGCTGTTTTCGCGTTTTTTGTGTTCCGCTTTTCCGGCGCCAGTAAAACCAGAGAAGTCGTAAACAGCATGAAAAAAGGGAACAAATTAAAATTGTTGCTGGTGTTGTTGGCTTTCATGGCCATTTACCAAATTCCCTTTTTGGATAAAGCGAAAGTGATTTTAGGGTTTTGCAGCATGTTGTTACTGCAGTACCCAATACTGATTATTTTGCACCGTGTGAATAACAAACACGTTGCCTGAAAAGATTTTTAAACTTAAACATTTAGGATAGAAAATGGCTGCATCTGGTGGTGAACTGACAGGTTCACAATATATTTTGCACCACTTAACCAATGCAAAGATGTGCTCGACCGATACGGGTCTGGCCTTCAATAAAGCATGTGCGGATAGTGGATTTTGGGTTTGGCATATTGATACCCTGGGTTGGTCAATTGCGTTAGGTATTTTGTTTTTAGCCATTTTTAGAAGTGCGGCTAAAAAAGCGGATACCGGTGTACCAGGTAAGTTTCAGTGCTTCATCGAGATGATCGTGGAATTTGTTAACGATACCGTTAACAGTACTTTCCATGGCAGAAACCCGGTTATTGCACCTCTGGCATTAACGATATTCATGTGGGTATTGTTGATGAACATCATGGATATCATTCCGATTGACTGGTTACCGGCTACGGCAGGTTTAATCGGCGCGTCTTTCTTCGGCATGGATTCGCATGATGTGTACATGAAGGTGGTACCTACTACAGATCTTAACCTGACCTTTGCCCTGTCTATCGGCGTGTTTGTGTTAATGATTTACTACTCATTTAAAGTGAAAGGATTTGGCTTTGTTAAAGAGCTGTCTATGAATCCTTTTAACCACTGGGCATTTATCCCGGTAAACCTGGTGCTGGAACTGGTTACTCTGTTCGCTAAGCCGCTATCGCTGGCACTGCGTTTGTTCGGTAACCTGTACGCAGCAGAACTGATCTTCATCTTGATCGCAATGGTGGGCTTGTTCCAGTTACCACTGCATTTCATTTGGGCCGTATTCCATATTCTGGTAATTCCGCTACAGGCATTTATTTTTATGATGCTGAGTATCGTTTACCTGAGCATGGCACACGAGAAACACTAGATTCAACGGCAGCGTATTTCGATTTTAAATTACGCTGCTGACGATTTTTAAACTTCAACTTTAAACTTAAACTAAAAGGTAAATTAAACATGGAAATCTTAGGTAATTTGTATATTGCTGTTGGCATCCTGATCGGTCTTTGCGCCTTAGGTCCGGCGATCGGTTTTGGTATTTTGGGTGGTAAGTTCCTTGAGTCTTCTGCTCGTCAGCCTGAACTGGCGCCTGCACTGCAAACTCGTATGTTCATCGTAGCGGGTCTTATCGATGCGATCGCGATGATCGGTGTAGCTATTGCTTTGTATATGTTGTTCGTTTTGGGCGCTAACTAATTTAGACACCTTTTTATTAAACGAACAGAGGAGATGGGGTTGTGAATATCAACGCTACTCTAATTGGACAATCACTTGCATTCATCGTGTTCGTACTTTTCTGTATGAAATACGTATGGCCACACCTGTTGGGTGCAATTGAAGAGCGCCAAAAGAAAATTGCTGATGGTCTTGCTGCGTCTGATCGCGCGGAAAAAGATCTCGAATTAGCTCAGAAAAAAGCAACTGAGCAAATGAAACAAGCAAAAGCACAGGCGGCTGACATCATTGAACAAGCGAAAAAGCGCGCGACACAAATCGTTGATGAGGAAACTCAACGCGGTCACGAAGAGCGTGCCAAAATCATTGATCAAGGTAAAGCCGAAGTCGAAGCTGAACGTAATCGTGTTAAAGAAGAACTTCGCAAACAGGTTGCAACTCTGGCAGTTGTGGGCGCGGAGCGTATCTTAGCTCGTGAAATTGATTCAGCAGCACACAGTGACATTGTTGAAAAACTTGTCACCGAGCTATAAGGGAGACTGAGCTATGTCTGAATTGACAACCGTTGCTCGTCCCTATGCGAATGCTGCATTTGATTACGCAGTAGAAAATCAGGCCGTCACTGACTGGCTGGATATGCTGCATTTTGCTGCAGAAGTTGCCAAAAACGAAACTGTTAAAGAAATGCTCAGCGGCGCTGTCGCAGCAGAAACCTTAGCGGATTTGTTTATCAATCTTTGCGGTGAACAATTGAATGAGAATGGCCAAAACTTTATTAAAGTTTTGGCTGAAAACAAGCGCTTACAGGCCTTACCAGAGATTTTGGTACTGTTTACTGAGTTGAAAGCGGAATACGAGAAAGAGATTGACGTTGATGTTACATCAGCGACGGACCTTTCCGATGCGCAACAACAGGAAATCAGCCAGTCTTTGGAAAAACGCCTTGCACGAAAAGTTAAGCTGAATTGTAACGTGGATCCTAAATTGATTGCCGGCTTTGTAATCCAGGCTGGTGACATGGTTATCGACGGCTCCATTAAGAGTAAACTCAACCGTCTTACGGACGCGTTACAAGCATAACGAGGAAAAAGGGCATGCAACTTAATTCCACTGAAATTGCAGAACTGATCAAAAAACGTATTGAACAGTTTGAAGTAGTAAGTGAAGCTCGCAACGAAGGTACTATTGTTAGTGTTACTGACGGTATCATTCGTGTACACGGTCTTGCAGATGTAATGCAAGGTGAAATGATTGAGCTTCCTGGCAATCGCTACGCGATTGCATTGAACCTGGAACGTGACTCTGTTGGTGCAGTTGTCATGGGTCCATACGCAGACTTAAAAGAAGGCACAAAAGTTAACTCTACCGGCCGTATCCTTGAGGTACCAGTAGGTCGTGCACTTTTAGGCCGTGTTGTTAACACTTTGGGTGAGCCAATTGATGGTAAAGGTTCTATCGACGCTGAAGGTTTTGAACCTGTTGAAAAAATCGCACCTGGTGTTATCGACCGTCAATCAGTAGATCAACCAGTACAAACTGGTTACAAATCTGTTGACTCTATGATTCCAATCGGTCGTGGCCAGCGTGAGCTGGTTATCGGTGACCGTCAGACGGGTAAAACAGCTCTGGCTGTTGATGCCATCATTAACCAGAAAGGTACCGGCATTAAGTGTATCTACGTAGCGGTAGGCCAGAAGGCTTCGACTATTGCTAACGTAGTGCGCAAGCTGGAAGAGCACGGTGCAATGGATCACACCATTGTCGTTGCAGCTTCTGCTTCTGAATCAGCAGCACTGCAATACCTGGCGCCTTACTCTGGTTGTACTATGGGTGAATTCTTCCGTGACCGCGGTGAAGATGCGTTGATCATCTATGATGATTTGTCTAAGCAGGCTGTTGCTTATCGTCAAATCTCATTGTTGTTACGTCGTCCGCCAGGTCGTGAAGCTTACCCAGGTGACGTTTTCTATTTGCACTCCCGTTTGTTAGAACGTGCTGCACGTGTAAACCCGGTTTACGTAGAGCGTTACACTAACGGTGAAGTTAAAGGCAAAACGGGTTCACTGACTGCGTTACCTATCATTGAAACGCAAGCCGGTGACGTATCTGCTTTCGTACCTACCAACGTAATCTCCATCACAGATGGTCAGATCTTCCTGGAAACTAACCTGTTTAACGCTGGTATTCGTCCTGCTGTTAACGCCGGTATCTCGGTTTCTCGTGTTGGTGGTGCAGCTCAGACTAAAATCATCAAAAAGCTGGGCGGTGGTATCCGTTTGGCATTGGCTCAGTACCGTGAATTGGCGGCTTTCTCGCAGTTCGCATCTGACCTTGATGAAGCCACTCGTGCTCAGTTAGAGCATGGTGAGCGCGTAACCGAGCTGATGAAGCAGAAGCAGTATGCGCCTCTGTCCATTGCTGATATGGCGGTTTCTCTGTTTGCAGTAGAAAAAGGCTTTTTGAAAGACATCGAACTGAACAAGGTTCTGGATTTTGAATCGGCTTTACACTCTTACATGAACAGTGAAGAAGCTGAGCTGATGGGCAACATCAACGCTTCTGGTGATTACAACAAAGACATTGAAGGTGCTTTGGCTGCGGCCTTAGAGAAATTCAAGTCAACACAAACGTGGTGATGAACCCGAAGGAATGAAGCGTCAGCTTCATTCCTTGTAATCACAGGAGAGTATGATGGCAATCGGTAAAGAGATAAAAGGCAAAATCGGCAGCATCAAGAATACGCAAAAAATCACCAGCGCGATGGAGATGGTTGCGGCTTCGAAGATGAAAAAAGCGCAAGATCGCATGCTTGCCAGTCGTCCTTATGCAGTCAGTATGCGTAAGGTTATCGGCCACATTGCTCATGGTAACCTGGAATACAAACATCCCTATCTGGAAGAGCGTGAAGTTAAACGCGTTGGTTTTATTGTTATATCTACCGACCGCGGTTTGTGCGGTGGTTTGAATACCAACGAGTTTAAGCTTGTCACTAAAGCGGTAAAGGAATGGCAAAGCAAAGGCGTGGAAGTTGATTTCGCGGCCCTTGGTGCCAAGGCTTGCGGCTTTTTTAATCGTTTCGGCGGCAAAGTATTAGCTGCTGAATCCGGTTTAGGTGAAGCACCTTCAGCCAGTGATGTTATAGGTTTGGTTCAGGTGATGTTGGAACAATTCAACGAAGGTAAACTGGATAAGATTTTCCTGGTGAACAATCGTTTTGAAAATACCATGTCACAAGTACCTGAAATTGAGCAATTGCTGCCTTTGCCAAAATCTGATGATGATGATTTAAAACATCGCTGGGATTACATCTACGAACCGGATCCAAAACCGATTTTGGATACATTGTTGGTTCGCTACATTGAATCTCAGGTATATCAGGGCGTCGTTGAAAACGCAGCATCAGAACAAGCTGCACGCATGGTAGCCATGAAAGCGGCTACGGATAACGCCGGTAACCTTATTGATGAGTTACAACTGGTATACAACAAAGCACGTCAGGCCGCAATCACACAAGAAATCAGTGAGATTGTTGGTGGTGCTGCTGCGGTGTAGGCAAAGGTTTATAAATTAACGGAGACTAAATATGAGTCTGGGTAAAGTCGTCCAAATTATCGGTGCTGTTGTGGATATTGAATTTCCACAAGACGCAGTACCAGCAGTGTACGACGCACTTAAAGTCACTGGTGGTGATCTCGAGGGTTTGACTCTTGAAGTTCAGCAGCAGCTGGGTGGCGGTGTTGTACGTGCCATTGCATTGGGTACTACTGACGGTCTACGTCGTGGTATCAAAGTTGAAAATACAAACAGTCCAATTCAGGTGCCGGTTGGTACAGCCACACTTGGTCGTATCATGGACGTTTTGGGTAATCCAATTGATGAAGCAGGTCCTATCGGTGAAGAAGAGCGTATGTCCATTCACCGTGAAGCGCCCTCTTATGAAGATCAGTCCAGCTCCATTGAGCTACTGGAAACAGGCATCAAGGTAATCGACCTGGTATGTCCGTTCGCTAAGGGTGGTAAGGTTGGTCTGTTCGGTGGTGCCGGTGTAGGTAAAACCGTAAACATGATGGAACTGATTCGTAACATCGCTATCGAGCACAGCGGCTACTCAGTATTCGCCGGTGTGGGTGAGCGTACTCGTGAGGGTAATGACTTCTATCACGAAATGAATGAGTCAAACGTACTGGATAAAGTATCTCTGGTATATGGTCAGATGAACGAGCCACCGGGCAACCGTTTGCGCGTAGCACTGACAGGTCTGACGATGGCAGAAAAATTCCGTGACGAAGGTCGTGACGTTCTGTTTTTCGTCGATAACATCTACCGTTATACACTGGCAGGTACTGAGGTATCAGCACTTCTGGGTCGTATGCCTTCTGCGGTAGGTTATCAGCCTACTCTGGCAGAAGAGATGGGTGTACTACAGGAGCGTATCGCTTCTACTAAAACAGGTTCAATCACGTCAATTCAGGCGGTATACGTACCAGCCGATGACTTGACTGACCCTTCACCTGCTACAACGTTTGCTCACCTGGATGCAACAGTCGTATTGTCTCGTGATATCGCTTCTTTGGGTATCTACCCTGCAGTTGACCCGCTTGACTCTACTTCGCGTCAGTTGGATCCACTGGTAATCGGTCAGGAACACTACGAAACTGCTCGTGGCGTTCAGACTGTACTGCAGCGTTATAAAGAACTGAAAGACATCATTGCAATTTTGGGTATGGACGAACTGTCTGATGAAGACAAGCAGGTCGTAACTCGTGCTCGTAAAATTCAGCGTTTCTTGTCTCAGCCTTTCTTCGTAGCCGAAGTCTTCACTGGTTCACCGGGTAAGTACGTATCTTTGAAAGATACTATCGCAGGATTCAAAGGAATTCTGTCTGGTGAATACGACAGCCTTCCTGAGCAAGCCTTCTACATGGTTGGCTCAATCGAAGAAGCTGTAGAAAAAGCGAAGAATATGTAATTGGTCAGGCGTATTGAGTTAATCAATGTGCCTGAGTCCGGGTCCACCGTAGGAGGGGGATATGGCAGCTATGACAACACATCTGGATGTAGTGAGTGCCGAGCAGAGTTTGTTCTCTGGTCGCGTTGAACATCTTCAGGTGACGGGTAGTGAAGGTGAACTGGGTATTCATCCAGGTCACGCTCCATTGCTGACTACCTTACAGCCCGGCATGGTTCGTTTAGTGAAGCAACATGGCGAAGAAGCCCACATATACATCAACGGCGGTGTTCTGGAAATTCAACCAGGCACAGTAACTGTTCTTGCTGATGTGGCGATTCGCGGTGAAGAGCTTGACGAACAATCAGCCCTGGAAGCCAAGCGTCGTGCTGAAGAGCACATTGCTAACCCAGGCTCTGACTTTGACTATGCCGAAGCGGCACACGAATTAGCGCAAGCTATCGCACAGTTGCGGGTTATCCGCTCTATGCGCAAGTAAGCTGATTTTAGAGATTAAAAAACCCGGCCTGTGCCGGGTTTTTTGTTTCAGGGATAATCTTCTCGTTTCACTGGGGGAAACGCCCAGTTAGAAGGCGTAGGCTTTTCCCTGTTGGCATATAAGTCCTGGTAAAACTCTGAGGGTAGTTCTTTGACATGGGAATCATCTTTCATATCTGAATCGTTCATTTTTATGGCCTTGGCATGCAGCAGTGCCATCCAACGCTTTCTCAAATTTACCCAGTTTTCGCTTTGTGAACCTGTCGCCAGTATTTCTTTGGCAGGTCGAAATTCGACATAAATTGTTCGTCTGGAACCCGGGCTGACTTTAGGTGTTGAGCCGTGCAATGTCATAACGTCGTGAAATAACACATCCCCCGCTGTAACTGGCACTTGTTGGTGCTGTGGTATATTCCAACCATGCTGCGATGCCAGCTGATGAACATCTTGTTTTTGTTTATGAGAGCCGGGTAGATAGCGCAAACAGCCATCATTTTCATCAGCGTCATCCAGATACACACCCATGGCAAAATAAGGGGCTGTGCCATCGTGAATTGAATCTTGATGCCATGGCACTACGGCCGCAACATGCGAACTTTTAAAATTGATATCAACACCAAGAGGGATGATGTCGCCACCGCCAAGAGATACTATGGCTTTATAGACTTGGGGTGAGCTTAATAATTGGTTTACCAGGGCAGCTTCAGTGCGATAAACATGATTTATCCTGAATACCGTTGTGGGTACCTCAAGGCTGTCCACTGCCGCTTGCTCTAAATCCAGTTCACTGGATAGCGCCAAGGCCTTATTTTCCAGGGCTTTGGCCATGTTATCCAGCCGGGTTAATAAAGCAGAAGGTACGGCGTTTTTAACCACACAATACCCTTCATTTTGATACTTGTTTTTAAGACACATATATCTACCAGTCCAGCATATCCTCTGGTACCGGGTAATCTTTTGATTCCACCGGAAAGGTTCCCCAGACCGCAGGTTGAGGTGGTTCCCTTCTCTCTAATATTTCGTTAACCAATAGCTGCACTTCTGGCGCATCAGGATAATCCTCCCGCCATTGTTGTGGCCATATAGCGGCAGCATCTTTTTGCAAAACTAAACTCATCCATTGCTTTCTGAGTTCAGCCCAATGTTCAGTTTGGGATTGAGATTCAACAATAGATTGCCACGGCCGCAACTCAATGTAGATGGTGCGCCTGACACCTGGAGAGCGTTTCGGTTGTGAGCCGTGTAAGATCATCATATCCTGAACTAAAATATCCCCGGCTTTTGCCGGTTGCTCAACAACGCCGGGGATTTCCCAGCCGTGCTCTTTTGATAAGCCCTCGATATCGTAGAGTTTGTGTTGTGTGCCTGGTACATAACGCAAACAGCCGTCACCGAGCGGCGCATCATCCAGGTAAATACCGACATTTAGGTAGGGATAATCGCGACTGTGCTGTGCGCCCTGATGCCATTTAATTACCGGGTGAGGGTGTTGTTGTTTGTACAGTATATCCATTTGTACCGGTACACTGCCCACGCCGCACAGGGTTTTAGTCAGGTCTAACATTGCCGGTGTGGCCAGGGTCTCCAATACCAGTTCGGCATCTATGGCAAATATATCATCGTAGCGCATGAGTCTGGGACCGGCTTTGTCCTGTACGATGGCGGCACCGTGAGGTTGCTGATTGTTTTTATGGCTGTTAACGGCCTGCTCTTCCAGTTGTTGGGCCAGATGTTGCCAACGGGAAAGTAGTGATTGTGGAAGGCCATTTTCGACTAAACAATAACCTTCGTCGTGAAACTGTTGAATTTGATTTTTTTCCATTGCTACACCCTGTACCTGTTATCCAGTTCAGGAGTGTAGCTAAGGAAACAAAATTAGCCAGAAAAAATACGCTAATCTTTCACTTTGGATCTGCTGTAGAAGCCCAGAAACGCATCCTGCCAGGTTTTTCCATCATCCTGGCTATATTGCCAATGTTGCTTTACCTGACCGTCTTCCAGCGGTGTATAGCTAATCTTATGTAGTACCGGGATACCATCGCTGCCCGGGCGGGTTCCTTTTAAAATCATGGAATTTCCCTGTAATCCGCCGTCCAGATAAAGTGCACCTCCGGTGGCATCTATCCAGGTTTGATGCCACTTTTGGGTTTGACGGTCGTAAAAATTAACGCTTTTACCGCTGCTGCCTTTGGCGCCTTGCCAGTTTTCCTGCAGGGTACAGTCGTTAAGCAGTAACTGGATGTTATTGTAGCCCTGAAGGTTACCGTCTTTGTCTTTTACTACCCAGTTGCCTACCCAGAAATCAAACTGTCGGTGCGCTTTTGAGGTGCAATCAGGTACTGACTGCTGGGCACCGGCAGACATGGAAATGAAAACCAGGAATAGGACGTTAAATAACACTTTCATGTTGTGGCTACCTGTTTTTGTCTAATAGCTGCTATCTTAGTCTGTAACATAAATAAAAACTTCCAAATTATTGCTCAAAAATGACGTCAGAGGCGCAGTGTTCGGGTTACAGTCAGTTGCTATTGAATCATCCGAAAATGAAAATCGGGCGATTCAGTTGTCCTGCTGCAAGTCCGGACTTTACTATTGCCGGTGCGATCTCTTTGCCCACTTTAGTGTTTCCTGTGACACCCACTTACATTGAAAAAGCCTATGCAAAGCGGTTTTTATCGGATGCCACCCGGGTCAATATTTATGATGGTGTGCAACCTTATCAACGCCAGGCACTGGACCCCAGAGGTGATCAATGTCACTGGTTTGAATTTACAACAAAGGATTTTTATCAGGCATTGCAGTTGAGTGATTTTCGGGTATTTCAGGTGTGCGAAAACGCACTGAACCTGGATCAGATAGCTATTCAACCTGGTTTGTATCTGGCACAGCTTAAGCTGTTTAGCGCCTTACGAAACGGGGAATTAAGTGCGGAGGCGGGTTATGAACAAGGGCTGCTATTGTTAGACTGTGTATTAACCCTGCAAACAGACAATAATATTGCCTGCCTGTCAGCGAAAAAGCGCAACGCGTGGCAGGCGCTGGCTAATGGCGCGCAACAGATGATAGCAATGTGTCCGGAAGATAATATTTCAGTGGATTGGATAGCAAAGCAATTAAACAGTTCAGCGTTTCATCTGTGCCGGGTATTTAAAGCGGTTTTTGGCATGAGTTTGCACCAGTATCGCTTAATGCTGCGGTTGAGTTTAGGCCTGGTCCGGTTAATGGATAATCAATCAATAACCGATATTGCCATGAACATGGGTTTTGCATCGCTGGCTCATTTTAGTACAGCGATGCAAAAGGCGGTGGGATGCAACCCGCGAGAAATTCGACGCCAGTTACAAAGTTAACCTAATCGTTCAGCCAACTCCCAGGGTTCAATCACCAAACCTTCATCGTTTTCATCTGGCATTACTAAAATGGACACCTCGTCCTCTTCCAGACCTGGCGTCCAGTCTTGTAGCCACTTTTCCACAGAAATGGCCATGGGGTTACAATGGGCCCAATCATCTGTACACCACAATTTTGCCATCGCTTCTTCTGGCCAGACACCGATGCAGTCTTCCTGTTCGCTGTTAAACATCACAGCACCCACATCATCTGCCAAAATCCACAATTGTTGGTGCTTCTTTACCTGATTGATCAGATAGTTATAGCGCTGCTCAGCGGGTTGATTGAGCAGATCTTGTAGGTTTTTATCCATGGTTATCGTTTTTAATCTTTGAGAGTTATCTTCAGTATAACAGTAAAGGACATTTTAAGAGATACCAGGCGCTTATTGCTTCCCTAACTATTTCAATGACATTAACCCAGATTTAAGAAGCCGCAATAATCTTCTTGCGTTTCGAAGGCTTAATCTGCGCCCATTTCGTCATATCAAATCGCGAGCCCTGCACTAAAAACGACGTGGCGATGTTATCCACATCCACCAGTTCGTTTTCTTTAATATCGTGAAAGTTGGAGTAACGCATTTGGTCGGCGTTGAACATGACCACAATGCCGGCACCAAACACTTCCAGCTTGTCATCTGGGGTAATAAAGGCTGCGGTATTCTCGCCAACACCGATGCCGCGTTTGCTGTGTCCGGAGGCCAGAAAGGCGCAAATTCGCGGGATTCGGCCGCGCTCCATAAAGTGGGTGTCCACGGTAATACTGGCGGTGACACCAAATCCCGGTTCATAAAACACTGCGCCTTTTTGAAAGTCTTTGTCGTCGCCGTCGTAGATCAATGGATCACTCATGATCATAGCGCCGGCACTGGTACCCGCCAGGTGCAGACCGGACTGAAAATACCGATCTTTGATCACTTGTAAAAATCCTGTGTGTAAAAATACATGAGCCAGTTTCACCTGATCACCACCGGTAAAGAAGATCAGGTCAGCTGTCCGGGCAATGTCCAAATAACGTGCTTCTTCGGTATCCCGACGCTCTTTGATATCTAATATTTCTATGTTGTCCACACCCAGACGACGGAAACAGGCTCTGTATTCATCGCCTAACTCATAGCCATACATGGACGCCGTTGGGATAACAGCGATCGATTTAGGCTGGGTTTTTTCCAGCAGTTTTTGTAAAACTCCGGTGTTACTTTGTCTGTCTTCAGCGCCTCCGATTAAAGTGAGTGTGCCTTTATTGTTGTGCATTAATTTAAACATCCAATTTGCTAATTAAACTGCTTTTAGCCTAGCTCCCCAACAAGGGAGCCGGTTGTAGAATCATTTTTTTGCCAAAATGCGCTTTGATTTCATGCAGGATTAGGGAATGAAACTCGTCTTCAAATTCCACCTGCATCTTTTCTGGTTCTTTGTCACCGCGTCTTACTTCAACGTCATTGCCAATCCGGATCATCACGATAGCGCCGGGCTCCATGTCTTCAGCAAGAATCATTTCGGTTTCGTTGGGATCTTCCAGTACCAATAGATCTGAGCTGTTGTAATACATCCCCTCGGTTTCGTATACCGCCAGCGGCATTTCGGCCAGCAACATTTCCACCCGCGGATTTCTGAGTACATTACGCATATTGGCGTTGTAATCCGGGTTCACCGGAAACTCGTGTTTTTTCAGGAACATGCCTTCTGTACACACGCCGGCAGGGTAGCGGCAGATGTCATGATGCATAACATAATCGATAATGCGTTTCATGCCAGGTTTGCTGAGTTTATTAAAGGTCAGAATGGGGATGCGGGCGTCGAGACTCTCATCAAAGAAGGTTTCGATAATACGAGTGGGTACATCGATTGAGCGACCGTAAGCAGGCTTGAGGTGCATGTAAATACCGGGAGCGGCATTGATTTCAATGATGCCAAAATTGGCGCGCTTTTGGCCTTGTCTGGGTTTCCAGTCATTGGCTATGTCGTCGGTGATCACATCCAGGGCAAATACCGTGAGTTTGAAATGCTGTGAAATTGCCCGACTCATGGCGATAATTTCAGGGTGCACGATATCGGTCACATCCTCACTGACACCGCCTAAGGATAAGTTGGCTACTTTGCGCAAATAGACTTTTTCACCGCGCTCGACCACTGAGTCCCGATGCAGGCCCGCGTCCTCCAGAGTGTTGTCCATCACATCATCTGTGAGGATTTTACCCAGTGGCGAGGTAGCGGTATCGGCGCGTATTTCTTTGCCGTTTTCGATGTTGATCAGCTCCATCACTGTGGATTCACCGTCACCAACTATGTAGGCCGGATCGCGTTTAACCGCCGCAACAAATTCACCGTCTACGCACAATATGCGGTGATCGCTGCCCTGAATAAAGGTTTCAATAATAATTGATTGTGGCTCGCCTTCCGGTACAGCGGCAATCGCATTGAGGAAGGCTTTGCGCAATTGATCCTCGTTTTCAATGTTGGCGGTTACACCAATGCCTTTGTGACCCACAACCGGCTTGCAAACGACCGGATAGCCGATATCTTCTGCCACTTCGATGGCTTCTTCCAGTTCAAACACCACTTCGCCCTCGGGCACCGGGAAACCGTATTCCGCCAAAAAGGCTTTGCAGTCATCTTTGCGGCAGGTGAAATCAGAATCCACATGGCTGTCTACATCAAAGGTGGTGGCGATACCTCTGACCATGTTTTTGCCATAACCATATTGGAATAAGCCTTCATCCCAGAGATAGGTAACAGGGATGTGTTTTTTGGCGGCCGCTTTGAGCAAACTGTATGAGGTAGGGCCACCAAATACCGAGCGGTTAAAGGAATCCTGTAATTCTGAAAATTGCGCATCATAGTCAAAGTCATTGTTATCCGGATCGCAGATATACTCAAACCAGTCCCAGACAAAATAGACCACTTTCCAGGAGGTGGTTTTGTGAACCACCTGAAAGGCGATTCTTGCGCCTTGTTCCTTTTCCTGAATTTCCAGTTTGTTCATATGAAGATTCAGATCCAGGCGATTAATGGCAGAAACGGTTTGCCCAAACAATTGTTGATAGCTTTGAAATTCCTGGGTTGCCAGCTCCGGGAGTCGTTCCGCGATGGCGGAGTGTAAATCGTTTAACGGAATGGGTTTGGGGTGACCGGTGAAGGCAAAGTCAAAGGCCAGGGCTTCACAGGACAGATCGGGATTTGGGCCTACATAATGACGAAGATTGAAGATATCAAAGGCATCTGAATCTTTTGCATTGGTACGTGACGTTTGTTCCGGCACTGACTTAGTCATAAATGTGTCCTGTTGAATTGATTGGCGTTAGGCCTGAGGTAGCGACTGAATGCCATGATTTCACCACGCTACCAAATGTCTAAAAGCATAGCAATAATGCACGATATGCCCACTTTTTCAGAAAAAAATAGACATGCAGGCACAATGAAATTTTATACCAGTTTGTCCACCAGAGAGCTGAAAACCCTCGTCTGACGAAGATAAAATGAATATCTATGCAAACTAAAAAAGCCATAAATTTTGCTACCGTCTTTCAGGCTGACTGCATGTAAATTTAGTTGAGTCTGTCGGGGCTACGCGGTTAGTATCAGAAACAGACTGATTCTACCCAACAGCAGGACAACAAAAATGATAAAAAAAATCGCACTGGGCATTGCTGCTGCAATGTCTCTTCAGGTGAGCGCGGATGTTGCTCAGGTGGCCGATGAAATTGAACCCAAGGTTATCGAATGGCGACATCACTTTCATCAGCATCCGGAACTGTCTAACCGGGAGTTCGAAACCGCCAAATATATTGCCGACTATATGCGAGAGTTGGGCTTTGAGGTGCAAACCGGGGTGGCGAAAACCGGCGTTGTGGCCATTTTAGACAGCGGGAAACCCGGACCTGTGATTGGCTTGCGGGCTGATATGGACGGTCTGCCGGTACTGGAAAGCAACGATTTAGCGTGGAAATCCACCGCCAAAGGAGAGTACAACGGCAACGAAGTGCCGGTCAGTCATGCCTGTGGCCATGATACGCATATGGCGATGTTAATGGGCGCTGCCACGATACTGGCCAGTAAAAAATCGGAACTCAAAGGCCAGGTGAAGTTTATTTTTCAACCTGCCGAAGAAGGCGCACCTGCCGGAGAGCGCGGTGGGGCTGAGGTGATGGTAGAAGAGGGAGTGCTGAAAAACCCGGATGTAGATGTGATCTTTGGTCTGCACATCTGGGCCGGTTTAGATGTCAACACGGTGGCATACCGCGCTGGGGGGATTATGGCTGCGGTGGACCCTTTTAAAGTGGTAGTTAAAGGCAAGCAGGCTCATGGTGCCTATCCCTGGTTGAGTGTCGATCCGGTGGTGACTTCGGCTCAGATTATTATGGGGCTGCAGACTATCGTAAGTCGGGAGCTGGAACTGGTGGAAGATGGCGCTGTAGTCACCATTGGGAAAATTCAGGGGGGCGTGCGCTCGAATATTATTCCCAATGAAGTGGAAATGGTGGGGACTATTCGTACCCTCAATGATGCGGCGCGCGAGCACATTTATGAGTCTTTACCGCGCAAAGTGAAAGCGATAGCTGAAAGTATGGGGGCGACGGCGGAAGTGACACTACCACTGGATTACAATTATCCGGTGACGTACAACGATCCCGAGCTGATGGCAGATATGGTAGATACCCTGGTGCGGACTGCCGGTAAAGACCATGTCACCAGTCGCAAACCGACGACCGGCGCTGAAGACTTTTCTTTCTTCCAGAAGGAGATCCCAGGGCTTTACCTGTTTGTAGGTGGTAAACCGCTGGATGTCCCGGTGAAAGAGGCTCCGGCACACCATACCCCGGAATTTTATGTGGATGACTCAGGTATGAAACTGGGCGTAAAACTACTGACAAACCTGACCATGGATTATATGGCTAAGCACTAGCGTGTGTTGAACTTTTCGGTACAATTTTGCAGCAGTCTGTGTGTAATTTATTTGCTAATTCCTTGTAGCTCACCTGCTTCGCAGGCCAGCTAAAGCTGTTCTATGCTGTTCCAACAGCATTTGGTAGACAAGGTGAATGCTTGAAGGTCTGGTGGCTCTCGATAACTGCTCCTGCGTTATTCTAATCACCGACATCCATGCAGGGATAAATCAAAAGCATTTAACGCAGATAATTACACACAGGCGCTGCCCGCAAGGTTCGTCATATAAGCGCTTTACTCTTTGTCACAGGCCTTTGACTTAGAACCACCAGGCCTGTACCGTGATTAAAGCGCTAATATTTACGACAAATTTCGTACAGCAAAGGTCAACACGCTCTGGTCAGTATTATCCGGGCCAGGGAGGGGATTATTACATTGACGGCATCTCATCGCTGTCAACATTTACCATCCAGCTGACGCCATATTTATCTTCTACCATACCGAAAATTTTCGCCCAAAATGTCGGCGCCAACGCCATAGTGACCTTGCCTTCTTCTGCCAGAGCAAAAAAGTATTTTTCTGCCAACTCAACACTGTCTGCGGCTATTGATAGTGAAAATCCTTTAAACTCTGCAGCGCCGGATTCCGGGCTATCAGACATCATGACCCGGGTTTCACCAAACTGCAGTTCAGCATGCATGATCTTCTCGTCCAATCCCGGCGGCATCTGACACGCTTCGCTTTCTTCGGGTGGCATATCCTGAAAGCGCATCAGCATAATCACTTCTGCACCTAAGCTTTTTTGGTAAAAGCTAATTGCGTCTTCGCATTGTCCTTTAAAATTCAGATAGTTTAATAGCTGCATAGTTGCTCCATGTATTCACAAGTGGGAGATCCAGGTATAGCAGTTGATTGCTATCCGGCAACTGTGTCCGGGTAAAATTCTGCTTTTCATGGTTAAATCAGTCAGCTATGGGTTAGACAGATCCGAGCTTTCATGTGTACTTATCCAGGTTATACTTTGCCGCAAAGTCGCACGTAAATATGAAGGTATAAATGCAGGACATTCAGTTACTACTCGATAACAATGCCAAATGGGCGGAAGAAATCGACAGAGAAAACCCCGAGTTTTTTGATAAGTTATCCAAACAACAAAAACCCAAATATCTGTGGATTGGCTGTGCCGACAGTCGCGTACCTGCTAATCAGATCGTGGGCCTGTTACCGGGAGAGTTATTTGTACATCGCAATGTGGCCAATATGGTGGTTCACACTGATCTGAATTGTTTGTCAGTATTGCAGTTTGCCGTTGATGTGCTCAAAGTACAGCATATTATTGTTTGTGGGCACTACGGTTGTGGCGGGATCACCGCGGCACTGAAAGGCGAACCGCTGGGACTTATCGACAACTGGTTAGGGCACATTCAGGATGTTGCGGGTAAGTACGCCCATGAACTAGAAGGTCTGGAAGGCGAAGCCAGAGATGATCGCATGTGCGAAATCAATGTTATCGAGCAGGCAAATAACGTTTTGAGAACCTCAGTGGTTAAATCGGCCAAAGCTGCCGGACAGGAGCTGAACGTGCACAGTTTTATCTATGGCATTAAAAACGGTCGTCTGAAAAAACTGGGCGAAAACATGTCATTGTCCGCCTGATTATCTTTTCAGAGCTACCTTGTCGGTAGCTCTTATGCCTCTTTTTCGCCAATTTAGGGTGCAAAATTAGCCCAATATGGCTTGCTGACAAGGCTCAAAAACGCCTCCAGGCAGCAATTTCTAAAGCCCCTCTTAAAGCACTAAAAACAATTGTAAATCAGTTGTTTATTACAGGCGCTCAGTACGGCTTTTTGCTTAAAAATAATACAATTTTTTGAATTGTTTGTTAAAAAACTTTGATCCAAAAATCATTTTCTATCATAATCATTTCAACTGGTCGGATGTCAGATGAGTGAATATTATGAGTATACGTACAACGTTTAAGAAGGTTTTACCCCCAATTTCAGTTACAGAGCAAGAGGCGCTGGACGCCGGTGATGTGTGGCTGGAAGCTTCTGTCTATCGTGGCGTTCCCGATATGGCGGCACTGAGAAATGTGCCTCAGGCAAAATTAACAGCAGATGAGCAGGCATTTATTGATGGTCCTCTGCGTGAACTAATCGAAATGGTTGATGATTATCGTCTGCAGGAAGACGGTGTTCATGTTCCGCAAGAGATTCTGGACTTTTTAGGCAAGAATAAATTCTTCGCCCTGATCATTCCAAAAGCCTACGGTGGTCTGGAGTTCAGTCCTTATGCTAACTCGACCATTGTGTCGAAAATTGCTTCTCGCAGCTGTGCTGTTGCGGTAACTGTGATGGTGCCTAACTCCTTAGGTCCGGGCGAGTTACTCATGCACTATGGTACTAAAGCACAGCAAGATTACTGGTTACCCAAACTGGCCATTGGTCAGGATATGCCCTGTTTTGCATTAACAGGTCCTGACGCAGGCTCTGATGCCGGTGCGATCCCCGATATTGGTGTTGTGACTAAAGGGATGTGGGAAGGCAAAGAAGTGCTGGGTCTGTCTGTCACCTGGGACAAGCGCTATATCACCCTGGCGCCAATTGCCACTGTGTTAGGTTTGGCGTTCAAGTGCCTGGACCCCAATGGACTGTTGGGAGACAAAGTCGAATTGGGTATCACCTGTGCCTTGATCCCTAAATCTCACCCTGGTGTGCAGTTAGGCAATCGCCATGATCCAATGGGGATGCGTTTCTACAACGGTACCACTCGTGGTAAAGATGTGTTTATTCCAATGGACTTCATCATTGGTGGTCAAAACAACATCGGTCGCGGTTGGCAGATGCTGGTTGCATGTTTGGGTGCAGGTCGTGGTATTTCACTGCCGGCACTGGGTACATCGTCGGCTCAGTCGGCATTTAAAGCGGCTACCGAATATTCTTTTGTTCGTGAACAGTTTGGCGTACCAATTGGTCGTTTCGAAGGTATTCAGGAAAAGCTGGCCGACATGGCGGGTAAAACCTTCCTGTTAGAAGCGATGCGTCAATTGACAACTGAAGGTCTGGGCTTAGGTCTGAAACCCTCAGTGGTGACCGCGATGGCTAAATACCACATGACGGAGCTGGGTCGCGAAGTACTGCAGCACGGCATGGATATCACCGCAGGTAAGGCCATTCAGCAGGGTCCACAAAACACCATGGCCAATGGCTACAAAGCACAGCCTATTGCTATCACGGTAGAAGGGGCTAACATTCTGACCCGCAGTTTGATGATTTTTGGTCAGGGTACAATGCGTTGTCACCCTTACATGAAAGAGCTGGTGGAGCAGATTCACAGTAATGAGAAAGACGCAGATGCGAAATTTAACAAATTACTGAGAAAAACCATCGGATTCAGTGTGGCGAATGCTTTCCGTAGTATGGGTAAGAGCTATTTACCATTCCTGCGTGGCAGCACGGCTAAATTGCCTGAAGTGGCTAAATACGAGAAGCGCCTGAACAAGGTAGCCTCTAACCTGGCGACAATGGCTGACCTGGCATTATTGGTGTTAGGTGGTGATCTGAAAAAAGCGGAAATGTTGTCTGCGCGTTTGGGTGACATGATGAGCTATGGTTACATGTCGATGGCGGCGATTCGTTTTTACGAAGCTAAAGTCAGCGAAGCTAATCGTGCCGATGCTAAGCCTTATTTTGAATACGGCATTCAGTGGGCCTTACAACAGGCAGAGCAAGCGCAAAAAGCGTTTGTGGCTAACTTCCCGAACACTGCAGTACGTGGCCTGATGCGTTTGTTAACGGCAACTTACAGCAACAGTACGCATGCCATTTCTGATGATTTGGTGCGTGAGTTGTCAGAAGTCAGTCTGCAGAACAACGCGTTCCGCAATGAAATTACCCATCTGGTAGAAACCAAAGCGGGTGATGGTTATGACATTAACTATCAGGCATTTATCGCCAAACACGCCGTAATGCCGATTTTGCGCAATATCCAAAAAGCCTTGCGCAAAGAGCCAGTGGCTCCGGGTTCTGATTTCGTCACCATAGTTGCAGAAATGCAAAAACGTGGTGTACTGAACCAGGCTGATGCTGACGCCGTATTAGATTATGATGCTAAACGACGTGTGGCAGTCAGAGTCGACGAATACGACTTTGATTTGAACTTACTGAGCGATGAAGTTCCGGTAGCGGTTGAGCACAAACCCGCTGCGTAAATACCGAAGAGCTTTAAAAGTTTGAAAGGGCGACATTGAGTCGCCCTTTTTTGTACAGGCGAAAAAATGCTGGATAAAAGCCGATTAACCTTTGTGGAAAAAGACAACACAAACACTGCTGAAATTGCCCGGTTCGATAAGCTGGCGGCGTCGTGGTGGGATCCCAACGGTCAGTACCAACAGGTACTGGCCTTTAATGCCTGTCGCTGGAAGCTGATTGAACAGTAAATAACACACTATTTTTCAGGGTGCGATTTGTCAAAGTTAAATGCGCTGGATGTCGGTTGTGGTGGTGGCTTACTGTGTGAACCGTTAGCCAGGCTTGGCATGACTGTAACCGGTGTTGATGCCAGTGCCATGAGCATTGCAGTAGCTCAACGACATGCACAGCAAGGCGGGTTGGCAATTGAGTATCGTCACTGTCTGACTGATGCGCTATTAAAGGATAATCGTCAGTTCGATATCGTGATTAATACCGAAGTGATTGAGCATGTGCCTGATCAACAAGCCCTTTTGGATGATTGTTGCAGTTTGCTAAAACCGGGAGGCTTACTGGTACTGGCGACGCTGAACCGCACAATTAAATCCTATATCGTAGCCATTGTCGGTGCTGAGTATGTGATGCGCATGTTGCCCGTGGGCACACATAGCTGGAAAGCCTTTGCTATACCAGTTCCACTATATATTTACCCATCTCAGTGGGTGATGAAAAGCATTTAGACAAGGCGGATGTTTACAGGTCTAGCGGGCCTAAATCAAAAACATCCAACGCAGTATAAATGCTTTTCAGCCCCATCGTAGACGCACCTCAGGAACATTATTTCTTTGTTGTGCGAAGTTCACAAGACCACCAGTATTCTTTCATTCGCACGCCTCGAACTAATGTCCCTGAGGCTGCGCTGAGAGGGCAAATATATAATGGAACTGGTATTTAACCTCAGGAGCTGAAGGCGATGTTGCGAAGCGGGCAATGTGATGTTTTTTCTGAGGTGGGATTAAAATATAACCCGTTGACCAAAGTATGGCGAAAAAGTAACGATGTTTCGGTAAATTAT
The DNA here is from genome assembly GCF_055755215.1 of Planctobacterium sp. R6. Taxonomy (NCBI): domain Bacteria; kingdom Pseudomonadati; phylum Pseudomonadota; class Gammaproteobacteria; order Alteromonadales; family Alteromonadaceae; genus Planctobacterium; species Planctobacterium sp. R6. Next base: position 202,535 of record NZ_JBVTQY010000003.1, on the reverse strand, counting down.
CTTCAGTTCGCCGCCAAAAAAGCCTGATATCGCGACTTTTACGGTATTTTTTAGTGCATTGAAATGAGGGATTGAGTTAGTCTTGGTGGCGGGAATGATAAGTACAGAGGATGTTTCACCGATACTAATTTATGAGGTTTTGCTTGGTCATTTTTGCGGGTGCCCGTCACGCTTTACTGGTTTGTTTTTCGTTATTGCCAGCATTGGTTTTTGCTCAGACTACCCCGGCTGAATTCGCTGAAATGAGCCTGCAAGAATTGTTGACCCTGTCCACTGAAGAAACTCCCCAAACTCACAAACGCTGGTCCTGGTCTTTGCGTTATCAACAGGCGCAATTTGAAGGTTATCTGGACGGTTCAGAGACATTAAGCCTGGACGAGGTGTTGTTTGTGCCTGGTGGCGAAGTGCGTAGCGCGAAGAACTTTCCCGTAGTGCCCACTGTGATAAAACAACGCGCCACTATATTTGGCATCAATTATCAATGGCGGGAGCGTTGGCGGGTAAGTCTGGCTTTGCCATATGTGCAGCAGGAAACCGCTCACATCTCAATTGTGCCAGGGTATCAGCAATTTTTGTTGAAAACCCATGGCATCGGGGATATTACCCTGGCCACCAGATACAGATTGTACGCCGATCCCGATGAGAGCTTACACGTCAATTTGGGGCTTAGTTTGCCGGTGGGTTCCATAGATGAACAGGGGGATACACCCAGAGCCCCGGGTGAGCAGCAATTGCCCTACACCATGCAACTGGGTTCAGGTACCTGGGATTTCCCCATTGCCTTGAGTTACCGGCTTACCGGCGCTCATGATGTCAGGGTCGATGTTGCGGCGAATATTCGCACCGGACAAAATGACCGCCACTATCGGCTGGGAAATCGATACAGTGTTAAAGCTAAATATCAGCGGCCCATTAGTGACAGTGTCAATGTGGCATTGGGGGTTGAGTTAAGCCATACTGATCGTATCCATGGGGCCGATGAATCACTTCTGGTGGCAACGGCCTTTCCTTATCCGGCAGGCACTACGAATCCGGATATGTATGGTGGGCGTAAGGCGTTAGCCAGTGTTGGTTTTGCCTGGCAGTACAGTGCGGATATGAATCTGTCTGTGGAATTTGCCAAGCCCCTATATCAGCACCTCAATGGCCCTCAGCCACAGGAGCGTTGGCGCGGTGCTGTTATGCTCTCCAGAACCCTGTAAGGCTGGCTCATGCTAACGTCACGCTTTTGCACACACCTACGTCGTTCCATTCTCGTGATGGCTGCGGGTTTGCTGACTTTGCCAGCGGTTGCGCAACAAGCTCAATACGATGCATTGTCCCGACTGGACAAGCTTAAAGCGGCTTATGTGTTTAATTTTACCAAGTTCATTGACTGGCCTGAATTCGATCGCCGATCGTCGCGAAAGAGCGTTGTCATATGTCTGAACAAACATAATCCATTGCTTCTTTTTTTGCGGGAAATGGTGCAGGGGCAGACGATAGGCAAACAGCAATGGGCTGTTGAGGTACTGCCGTATGATGTGGGCACACGCTGTGATTTAGCTTATTTCGGGGAGCAGGCCAGGCCTGATCCTGAATTGCTGAAGGAGATCCTGGTGGTGTCTTCTGACATCCGATTTCATCAGAATATCGCGACTTTTTCTTTTTATGAGGAAGGAAAACGGCTACGCTTTGAAGTAGACCTGCAACAATTACAACAATTAGAGTTAGAAGCCAGTTCGGAGTTGTTAAAACTGGCCCGGATAAAGCGTTGATGAATAAGTTATTTTCCTGGTACAAACAATTGTCTTTTTTCAAAAAGCAATTATTGGTCGCCACTATTGTGACAAGTATCACCCTGATACTGGCTTCCATTCTGTTGTACGGAAAATTCATCGCAGATCACAAAAACACCTTGCTGGAAAATCTGCGAGGCAAGGCACAGCTAATCGCTGAAACTTCCCGCTCTGCGCTGTTATTTGGCGATCATGAAACCGCCAATAACCTGTTAGGCTCGCTGCGCGCATTTCCGGCTACTCAATACGCACTGTTACTGGACAGCGAACAGCAGACCTTTGCCTCCTATCAGCGCAGCCCGGACATGAAATTACCCGGAGTTGAATCGTTGCAGGAACGGGCACAGGTGCTGGATTCGCTGCTGCATGTGTATCAACCGGTCAGAATGGATAATGAGGTAATAGGTTATGTACTGATTGTCTCAGAAAGCAATGCGCTGTCTGATCAGCGGCTCAATTATTTGCTGATCTTATTCCTGGTGTTTGTGGTCAGTATTGCGGTGTCTTTCTTTTTGCACTGGCGCTTGCAGTCTTTTATTGCCGCTCCCATGAACAAGCTGGTGGAACTGGTGGGTTATGTGGCCCGTAATCGTCGCTACAACCGCCGGGTAAGAGCGAAAGGCAGTGATGAATTGGGGACCCTGATCACCGGGGTAAACAGTATGCTGGATACCATAGAACAGCACGAAAAGCAGTTACACGCGCACAGTGAACGTCTGGAGTCGCTGGTGGCACTGCGTACCGAACAGTTATTCAATCGCGCTAATTACGATGCATTAACGCAATTGCCGAACCGACACCTGCTGGTGGACAGACTCAATCACGGCATTGATAACGCCAGCCGTGAAAATTCCCAGATGGCCTTGATGTTTTTAGATCTGGACAGGTTTAAATACATTAACGACAACCTGGGGCATTCCGTCGGTGATGAATTGCTGGTCAAGGTAGCAGAAAAGATTTCTTCGGTGGTGCGCAAAGCAGATTCGGTATGTCGCTGGGGAGGCGATGAGTTTATTGTCCTGTTGGAACACCTGCACAACAAAGAAGATATTATCCCACTGGCTGAGCAAATCATTTTTACCCTGAGCGAACCTATTGAGTTATCCGGCAACCAACTGCACATCACCACCAGTATCGGTATTGCCCGCTTTCCCGAAGATGGTCAGGATTCCTCTACCTTACTCCGACACGCTGATGTCGCCATGTACCGCGCGAAAGAGAAAGGCCTGAGTCAGTACTGCTTTTTTGAACACGACATGATTGACGGCTCGATGGAACGTTTGACGTTGGAACACAAGCTACGTCTGGCACTGGAAAACAAGAGTTTTCACCTGGTGTATCAACCTCAAATTTGCACCGAAACAGGCCGCGTTTGTGGCATAGAGGCACTGATCCGCTGGCAGGATGAGGAATTGGGTTTATTGAATCCGGTACAGTTTTTACCGGTGGCTGAAGATGTTGGTCTGATGCATTCATTGAGCTTGTGGGTACTGGAAGAAGCCTGTACGCAAAATGCAGTGTGGCAAGAGCAGGGCTGTGAACGCACGCGGGTAGCGGTTAATCTGCCGGCGTCCTTCATTATGCATCCCAGCGCCGTTGAGCAAATCACCCAGATCCTGGACAGAACGCAACTTTCTCCCAGTTGTCTGGAGATTGAGATCACTGAAAACACTTTTATATCCAATACTGAACACGCCATAAAAGTCCTGGAACAGTTAAGGCAAATGGGCATTAACATTGCTGTGGATGACTTTGGCACGGGTTATTCCAGTATGAGTTACTTGCGGGATTTACCGGTCGGCACCCTGAAGATTGACGGCAGCTTTGTGCGCCAGATGGGGGTTGATACCATCAACGACGGGATTATTCAGTCGATTATTACTTTGGGTAAAAGTCTGGGTTTGAGTCTCATAGCTGAGTGTGTCGAAAACAAGGAACAGGCAACACAACTGAAAAGCATGGGATGCGATATGATTCAGGGATACTACTTTAGCCGACCTTTGTCAGCCGACGACACCACAGCGTTTTTACTGGCCAGAAAGTAATTTTACTGCACAGGCCCCTCTAAGGAGCCTGGAATTGTTCAACATTTAGCAGTTAAATTGCTTGTTCTTCCATCACCATTGCGGGTTGTGGTGCTAACAACCCGGTGCGGTAACTGAATTGTTTCTTGCGCTTTAACTTGCGCACAAAACTGTTGTTTACCCGGCTAAGAGCGGAGTTTAGCGCCGCTATCCAGTGACTCTTTTTATCAATGACCACAATCAACGGCATGTTGTCTGATTTTAGCTTCACTTTGACCTGTTTATCAGGGCCACCCTTGGGGCCATTGATATCACTCAGGGTAACAGTCAGTGACTGCACTGCCTGGCGGGTGCGGCTAAAGACACTGTCTACTCGCCTTTGCACCGTTTCTCTGTGTAACTTTTGCAGGTTCAAATTGGCTGATTTAACAATAAGTTTCATAAAGATCTCCTTAGAAAAATTTGGGTTTGGCTGAAAAGCCGATAGTCTTTCGGTGACCACAGCGCTGTTGAACTGTGATCACCGGGCAATTAATTTGGTTTAAGGCTTAACGGTTCTGCTTTGGGCTTTGATATACTCAATATCACAGCTGCCAATACCGCTGATAAAATCGAACCCATTAGTACGCCCACTTTAACGCTGAGCTGATAGTCAGCCCCCTGGCCTTCGAACGCCAAAGAACCGATAAACAAACTCATAGTAAAACCAACACCGCAGAGTAAAGTGACTCCATAGAGTTGCAGCCAGGTGGCGTCTTTGGGCATTTTGGCCAGCCCTGATTTAACCACTAAGCAGCATATTCCAAAGATACCCACCTGTTTACCAACAAACAGACCCGCTGCAATCCCCAGGGTAATAGGGTTAAACAAATCGGCCATGGTTGCGCCAACGATTTGTACACCTGCGTTAGCCAGTGCAAATATCGGTAACACCATGAACGAAACCCAGGGGTGTAAGGCATGTTCCATGTGCGACAGCATAGGGTTGCCATCGGGGTTTTGGACTTTCAGGGGAATAAACCAGGCAATGGCAAAGCCCGCTAAAGTGGCGTGCACACCAGACTTTAATACCGCTGCCCAGACCACGACACCAATCAATAAATACGCTGCCGGATAGCGCACATTGAATCGGTTTAGCACCGCTAATAAGCCCAGGCCCACTAAACTGATCAGTAGGGAAATCACGGACAGATCCTGAGAATAAAACAGTGCAATGATGACAATGGCACCGATATCGTCAAATATTGCGACACTGAGCAAAAACAGTTTTAGGGATAGTGGCAGGCCTTTTCCGAATAAAACGAATAGGCCTAATGCAAAGGCGATATCTGTGGCGGCGGGTATTGCCCAACCATTGACAGCTATTGGATCTTCACTGGTAAACCAGTAGTAGAACAAAGCGGGTACTGCAATACCGGCGACGGCGGCAAACGCGGGCAGGGTTATCTGCTCAATAGAGCGCAGCTGACCATCCAGTATTTCCCGCTTTATTTCTAATCCAATCAGAAAAAAGAATATCGCCATCAGGCCGTCATTTACCCACAGTAAAAGCGGTTTGGCGATTTCAAAAGTACCCAGTTTGATGACAATTGGAATGTCTAAAACACCTTGGTAAAAGGATACTAAGGGGGTATTGGCCATTACCATGGCGATGAATGCCGCGAGTACCAGCAATATGCCACCCGCCGCATCGTGATTAAAAAACTGTCTGATATTGTCTTTCACGTTGTTCACTCCGATAATTCGGAGCAATTTATACATCGAAGTTTGTTTTCGGTATATTCGAACGTAATAAACCTTTAATCAGAAAATATCTGAATAAATTGATTTTGTTGATGAAACTGAGTTATCAACGCTATGCAACGGAGTGAATGTTTTTTACACAATCACTCCGGAATTACTATTAGAGTGAGTTCAGTTTGTCTTTGATGAGCTGCTCGTGATTGGCTTGCCATTGCTCCAGGCTCTGAGCGGCATCTTTGTCCCGGCGTTTTTTGCCGATTTCATAAACTTCCGCGGCCAGTGCTTTGGGCAATACTGCAATGCCTTCTTCATCGGCTACCACTATATCACCAGGATGCACGGTGACACCGCCACACTGGATAGTCTGGTTCAGTGGTTCTTTGACTTTTTTAGCACCGGGTTTAGGGCAAACTCCGCGGGCGAAAATGGGGAATTGAATGTCTCTGACCTCTTCAATGTCTCTGACCACGCCGTCAATAACAAACCCGGCAATACCGCGTTTTTGGGCGATGGCACAAACATTTCCGCCAGATACTGCAAATTTCTCATCAGCCTGGCAAACAATAATATCGCCCGGTTTGGCTTCGTATATCGCAGCGTGCAGCATCAGATGATCGCCCGGGGCGCATTTTACGGTGAAGGCCGGACCGGCGATGCGGGGTATTTTGTGCCACAGCGGTTTGATGTGGTAATGCATAAACTGCTCGCGGGGCAGTCCGTCAGCATAATCACAGGGGGAGACGGCGGCAAATTCCAGTTCATTCATTTTGGAGATCCTTGCAGGGAAACTGTTCTGAGTCTTCTAATTTACTGAAAATTTCATAGTTGTACCACACTGCCATGGCACCATTAAATAATTCAGGTCCAAATTAAGAAGCGTAGATTCAACAAAAAACGGCCCTGATTTGCAGAGCCGTTGCCTATTTTAACTGGTGGTTTTCAGGTAGGTGTAACCTTCAAGGCAAGCTTCGTAAAAGTCGATTAACTTTACCCCGTCCCGCGGTTTTAATTCACCATCTGAGATCTTCTTATCGATCACCCGTTTGACATCCTGAGCCATGGTCTTGGGATGGTACTGCATGATGTTAAGCACATGTTCCACCGAGGAGCCACGCACGATCTCTTCGATGTAAAAATCTTCCGGATCATCGTCATAACTAAAGATGTGAACCTCGTTAAGGCGACCAAACAAATTGTGCATATCGCCCATAACGTCCTGATAGGCGCCGGTCAGGAATAAACCAATGTAATAGTGTTCATCGGGCTTGAGCTCGTGCATTTTGATGGTAGGTGCGACGCCATCTTCACCGATGAAATTGTCAATTTTACCGTCACTGTCACAGGTAATATCGGCAATGGAACAGGTCACCGTGGGTTCTTCATTCATACGGGTAATTGGTACTACCGGTAAGATCTGATCTATCGCCCAGGTATCAGCAGCAGACTGGAACACGGAAAAGTTACCCAGATACTGAGACGCCATTTGTACTTCCAGCTCTTTTAGCTCTTCCGGAATAAACTCTTCCTGCTTCAGGCGCAGTTGAATAACCTGCATGATCTGCCAGTAGAGGGTTTCAACGGTAGCTAATTGCTCCAGATTTAATACCCCTAACTTAAACGCGTTCAGCGCCTGTTCTTTCCAGTCACCGGCATCGTTGTAAATTTCCTGGGAGTTGGGATAACGATCCAGGTTTTCCGACAGATCGCGAATGTTACTGACGATAAAGTGTTCTTTTGGATCGCAGGCCAATACCGACTGACTACCTGTTGGCTTAATTTCGCTGACAATTTCGGTCACAACACAACTGTGATGGGCGGTTAAGGCTCTGCCACTTTCACTGACCAGATTCGGATGAGGTACGCCTTCTGCGTCGCAGATCTCCTGCATCCCGTAAACAATATCACCCACATATTCTTTGATGCTGTAATTGCGGGAGGACTCGTTAGTGGAAGCACTGCCATCGTAGTCAATGCCCAGACCGCCGCCGACATCGACAAATTCCAGATTGGCTCCCAGGTGGCGCAATTCTGCATAAATACGGGCGCCTTCGGTTACGGCGTCTTTGATGGCACGGATATCGGTTAACTGGCTACCAATATGGAAATGCAATAGTTTCAGGCGATCATCCAGACCCTGATCTTTCAGATAGCGAACCGCCGTCACCAGTTCAGACGTGGATAAGCCAAACTTGGCTCTGTCACCGGCTGAGCCTGCCCATTTACCGCGACCGCGCACCGACATCTTGGCCCGCAGACCAATCTCCGGAGTGATTTTTAGCTCTTTCGCCAGTTTAGCAATGGTGTACAACTCACTGAATTTTTCGACGACGATGATGATGCGGCGACCCATTAACAGGCCCATAAAGGCCAGACGCATAAACTCTTCATCTTTATAACCATTTAAAATGGTCAGCGCGCCTGGATTGGTGTTGTAAGCCAGTACCGTTAACAGTTCGGCTTTTGAGCCTGCTTCCAGACCAAACTGGAAGGGTTCACCGGCGTCCACTACCTCTTCCACCACTTCCCGCATCTGATTAACTTTTACCGGATAAACTCCCATGTAATGGCCCTGATATTCAGCATTACTGATGGTGTCGCGAAATACCTGATTCAGTTTCGCTACCTGAGCCCGCAAAATGTCATGGAAGCGCACAACCACCGGAAATTGGACGCCTTCTGCGCGGATTTCGTCGATAACGGATTTGAAGTCGATGCGTAAGCTTTCATTGTTTTGTGACGGTGTTATTTTAAGATTGCCGTTTTCGCCTATCTCAAAATAACCCGCGCCCCATCGCTTTACACGATAAAGCTCCTCCGCATCTTCAATGGTCCAGTTGTTCAAATTCTTGATCTCTCAATGTGAAAGTGCCCCGTTGTGGAGCACCTCATAAATTTGTTGCCAGTATAGTTTTGTTGTTGCCTAAATCCAACATCAGGGAACGAGTCTTTTTGCAATATCCTGCAATAACCACTGCACCCGCTCATGATCGTCAGATTGCACTACCAGGCTGTTGTAACCATCGGTGCTGTAGCGATACCTGATTTCCTGCTCGTGAAAACTGTGTGTATCCACTGGTTGTGGCCCCTGAGGGCAGGCGATCAGACCGGCGTAGTCGTACCGCAGCGCTGGCAGGCTGTAGTGTTCATTGTGAAAATCTGCCAGTTCCATTTTAGCTGCCTCCTGCCAAATCCGGATATTGGAAGCGCATTCTATAGTGCGTTCGATATTGCCGCCGGCCACTCTGGCTGAGGTCTCTAAAAAGCGAAACTGGCCGTCTTCACCTTTGATAAATTCACTGTGACTGGGGCCATAATTGCGCCCAAAGGCTGCCAGCAATTGCCTGTTCAACTCTGTCAGTTGCCTGACATCCTCGCTGTCTCTGGGCAAAACCCGGGTGGAGAAGATGCCCTGCCCCTGCAACATGGTTAAAGGTGGTGCACCATACTGGCTTGCCTGGCTAAAGATCACTTCGTCTTTCCAGCACAGTGAATCCACGTGAAACACCTCGCCTGCGACAAACTCTTCCAATAAAAACCAGGATTGTTGATCGCCTAAGTTTTCCAGTTTTTGCCACAGATCGTCTTGCTGATAGAATTTTTCAATACCTTCGGAGCCCGCCAGTGTTCTGGGCTTTAAAATCCAGGGGGCCGGTACGGTTTCCATAAATTCATACACCTGGTGATGATTCATTATGCCGGTGAAGCGGGGTTGTGGGATTTGCTGTGCGGCCGCGGCACTGCGCATGGCCAGCTTGTCACGAAACAATCGTGCCGTGGAGTGCTGCATGCCGGGAAGCCGCGTGTGTTCCCGCAGGTCAGCGCTGTGTTCTACATCATAATCGTCCAGCGCCACTATGCGGTCGATCGGATGATGGCGCATCATATAGGCCACCGTATAGGTCAGGTCAGGCTGAATGCGCAAATCTCGCATGGTGTGAAATCTGTCGATACAGTCCCAGGGCCAGGGGTGATCCTTAAACCTTTCATTGGCGATGACGAATACTTCGCAGCCCTGGAGTTTGCACTCGCGAATAAAATCCGCGCCTTTAAATTCGCTGGCGAGGGCCAGTATCGTTGGCGTTTGCTTCATAGTTCAGGCTCGCTCAGATCCCGTATTCATGGCAATGTCATTTGCTATTGATCGGGTTTTTAAGGTAGAAAGTAAATAGTTAGACGAATCAAAATAATAAGATCCAAACCGACATTCACAAGCAGTGCGTGTTGCACTTTATAGCAAAACTGCGTAGCAAAGCACTACACGCTCTAAGCATATAGTGGCATATAGCAGAAAGCGACAGATATTATTTCGGCCTTTAAATGCACTTCAATTCAGTAATTCTTGTAATTTAATTACAAAATGAGGTAAGTTTAGGGGCTTTCTGTGGTCAAAAACCACAAAAACTGTAATTTTATTAAATCCGGAGAGCCTATGTCAGACGCTATGGAAAACCAGCTAAGAGATACTGTTCGCCAACTCGGCAGTACTTTAGGTACCACCATTAAAGATCAGTTGGGTGAAGAATGGTTGCAACGCATCGAAACGATTCGAAAGTCTGGGCGCAAGTCAAATCAGGGTGATCAGGAAGCCACTCAGCAATTACAGGCCTTGTTTTCCGAACTGGAAAATGAGCAACTGTTGACCATTGCCAGAGCGTTTACCCAGTTTTTGAACCTGGCCAATATTGTCGAGCAGGAACACAACAGCAACGCACACATTGAAGATCCAATGGAAAAGCTATTGGCGCGTTTGCAGGACATGGATTTTTCTCAGGAATCGTTTGCTGAAACCCTGGCAAAACTGGATATCGATCTGGTATTGACTGCTCACCCGACAGAAGTGTATCGCCGTACTTTTATCCATAAATATTCTGAACTCACCCAATGTGTTAAACAGCTCAGAGATGACAACCTCAGTGCAGTGCAACGCAAGTCGGTAGAATTGCGTATCGCCGATCTCATTACTCAGGCCTGGCACTCAGAAGAAGTTCGGGCAGTAAGGCCCACACCAGTTGATGAAGCACAATGGGGCTTCGCCGTTATTGAAAACTCACTGTGGGAAGCGGTGCCGGATTTCATTCGGGAACTGGATGGCAAACTGGCTGCTCAGTTTGGTCAGCGATTACCGCTGGATGCCACACCGGTACATTTCAGCTCCTGGATGGGCGGAGATCGCGACGGTAATCCCAATGTTACCGCTAAAGTCACCCAAAAAGTCTTATTGTTAGCCAGAAAGCGCGCAGCGCGATTATTTGCTGATGACATAGAGCGTCTGGTGGTGGAGTTATCCATGACCGACTGTGACGATTACATCCGGGGTATTGTCGGAGAAGAAGCGTTAGAGCCGTATCGCGCGCTGTTGCGCCCGGTTTGGGACCAACTAATCCTCACCCGTGACGGCATTGCCAGTCATCTGGATGGTTTCCCGGTGGATCAGGAAGACTGGATCCAGTCTGATGAAGAGATATTAGCACCACTGATGGCCTGTTATAACTCGTTACACGCCTGTGGCATGAGTAATGTGGCTGACAGTCTGTTGCTGGATACCATTCGTCGTGCCCATTGTTTCGGTGTGCATCTGTTGCGCCTGGATGTGCGGCAGGACTCAGAGCGCCATGCCAATGTGTTTGGCGAGCTGACCCGTCATCTGGGGATTGGTGATTACAACCAGTGGACAGAAGCTGACAAACAGGCTTTTTTACTGCATGAATTAAACTCCAAGCGTCCGCTTTTTCCCACCAACTGGCAACCCAGTGACGAGGTGAAAGAGGTGATTGATACCTGCAAGGTGATTGCCCAGAACAATCGCGAAGCCTTTGGTATTTATATTATTTCTATGGCCAGCCTGCCTTCAGATGTGATGGCGGTGCAGTTACTGCTGCAGGAAATGAATGTCAGCTGGCCGATGCCGGTGGCGCCGCTGTTTGAAACCCTGGACGACCTGAACAACGCACCAAAAGTCATGACCGACCTGCTGGCTATTGACTGGTATCGCGGTTATATCAAAGGCCAGCAATATGTCATGATTGGTTATTCTGACTCGGCAAAAGACGCCGGGGCGCTGGCCGCAGGGTGGGCGCAGTATGAATCCCAGGAAGCGTTAGTGGCAATTGCGGCGAAAAGCGATATCAAACTAACCTTATTCCATGGCCGGGGCGGTACTATTGGTCGTGGTGGCTTACCGGCTCATTCAGCAATACTATCGCAGCCTCCCGGTTCACTGGATGGCGGCTTCCGGGTGACGGAGCAGGGCGAAACGATTCGCTATAAATTTGGTATGCCGGCACTGGCCAAGCGCAGCCTGAATTTATATGCCAGTGCCATACTGGAAGCCTTTATTCTGCCACCGCCTGCACCTAAGCCAGAGTGGCGTCAGGCCATTATCGATATGGCTGCCGATGCCCGTGACAACTACCGTAAAGTGGTGCGTCATGATCCGGATTTTGTGCCTTACTTTCGCGTTGCGACACCGGAGCAGGAGTTGGGCAAATTACCACTGGGTAGCCGTCCTGCCAAGCGTAAACCCACCGGCGGAATTGAAAGCTTGCGGGCCATTCCCTGGATCTTCGCCTGGGCGCAAACCCGTATGGTGTTGCCGTCCTGGCTAGGGGTTATGCCTGCAGTGCAAAGCGCGCTGGATAAAGGGCAGGGAGAATTACTTCAGGATATGTTAGCCAGCTGGCCGTTTTTCCGTTCGCGATTATCCATGCTGGATATGGTGTTCTACAAGGCGGATACCAGAGTCGGGCAGGCGTACGATGAAAAACTGGTACCTCAGGAGCTGCGCCACTTTGGTGAAAAACTCAGAACCGAACTGACCCAGAGCATCGAGTTACTATTAACCCTGTTGCAACAGCAAGAAGTGATGGAGTCCGATCCCAAAGGCAAACAGTCTATGTCTATTCGGGCGGATTACCTGCAGCCTCTGCACTATTTGCAGATGGAGTTGTTACAGCGCATCCGGGCGTTAGGTGATACCACCGAAGACCGCACGCTGGAAAAGGCCATGATGGTGACCATTACCGGGATTGCAGTGGGGATGCGCAACACAGGTTAGTGTTAACGTGATATCAGAAACAAAAAAAGAGTCGCAATCGCGACTCTTCTTGTTTTATTAATTAGTTCTTTGCTCTCAGCTTTTCCCAGACTTTGCGGGGAAACTGAAACTGTGCTTCCAGTTGCGGTTGCGCTTCTTTTAGCTTAGACAGCTTAGGCTGACACTGATAATGCTCCAGAAGCTCTTTCGTCAATGCCTCCCTGGTGGCTGGACGATTGGTATCAGGGCTTGTCATTTTTCGAACTCTTATAATTATTTAATCGTACGAATCATGTCATTTTACTGATGTTACATATCATTTTGTGGTCTGATAAACACCGGGCAGACCAACAACAACCACTTAATACTCAGCATTACCACCCGGCTTCAGTGAACTGAAGCCTAACCTTAGGTCAGCAAAATTACCGTTCGTTTTTTACGCGGGTAACTCTGACAGATAATTGACGGGAAGACAACTCATTTTTGACGCTCCGGAATCTATCGCTGCCTGAGCAACAGCGGTTGCTACACGGCGACACAGGCGGGTATCCATTGGCTTCGGAATAATATACTCCTTGCCAAATTCCAGATGATTGACATGAGCAGCCGCCAACACTTCGTGGGGGACATCTTCTTTAGCCAGTGCTCTTATCGCTTCCACCGCGGCTACTTTCATTTCATCATTGATAACCGTAGCTCTGACATCCAGTGCACCGCGGAAGATAAAGGGAAAGCACAATACGTTGTTGACCTGATTGGGGTAATCAGAACGGCCGGTGGCGATAATTAAATCGTCTCGTTCCGCCATGGCCAGTTCGGGTTTAATTTCCGGGTCGGGGTTAGCGCAGGCAAAAATGACCGGATTGGGGGCCATTTTGCGCAGGGCTTCAACACTTAACAGGTTGGCACCGGATACACCTAAAAAGGCATCTGCCCCTTCAATCGCATCTTCCAGCGTGCGTTTGTCGGTTTCATTGGCAAACTTTTGCTTGTGAGGTTGCAGGTTGTCACGCTCACTGTGGATAACGCCCTTACTGTCCAACATAAAAATGTTGTGTCGTTGCGCCCCACATTTAACCAGCATATCCATACAGGCTACGGCGGCAGCACCTGCCCCTAAACAGACAATTTTGGCATCAGACAGATTTTTACCCTGGATTTCTAACGCATTCATCATACCGGCGGCAGTAACGATGGCTGTACCGTGCTGATCATCGTGGAAAACTGGTATATCACAGCGTTCAATCAGGGCCTGTTCAATCTCAAAACACTCGGGGGCTTTGATATCTTCCAGGTTAATACCGCCAAACGAGATGGAAATATTGGCGACGGTATCGATAAATTCCTGTACCGTATCGTGCTGCACTTCAATATCGATGGAGTCAATACCGGCAAAGCGTTTAAACAGCAGCGCTTTACCTTCCATTACCGGTTTGGACGCCAGTGGCCCGAGATTCCCTAAACCTAAAATGGCACTGCCATTGGATATTACTGCGACCAGGTTGCCTTTAATGGTGTATTTATAGGCGTTCTCAGGATCGGCTGCAATTTCTTTCACTGGTTCTGCTACACCCGGGCTGTACGCCAGTGCCAGATGTTCAACAGTTTCAGCTTGCGTTGTTAATTCAACGCTGATTTTTCCGGGTTTAGGAAAGGCGTGATAATCCAGCGCCTTTTGACGTAATTCAGACATAAAGATGTAGGGCCTCAGTAAGTAGTGGGTTATGTCGTCGTCGGTACTTGAAAAATTCTGTTTTAGAGTGTGCTCTAATTACTTATAGTTATAAATATGCGCTGGGCGCTTTGTTTTTATTATTACGCACCAGACTCAAGATTGCTATAACAATTCTTTTTGTAACGGCAACTGTAACATAACAGGCGCACTTACAGCTATGCATAAATTGGCTAGTCGGAGCAGGGGTGGAAGTTTGAGCACTGACTCTGTGAGCGGTTTTAGAGATACAAAAAACCCGGCGTCAGCCGGGTTTTGAGCGATAAATCGGTAAGGGGCAATCTTATTTTTTGCCCAGTACTGAAAAGCGCTTTTTAAAGCGGTCAACACGACCACCAGTATCAACGATTTTTTGCTTACCTGTGTAGAACGGGTGACAAGCTGAACATACGTCCAGAGCCAGATCGTTTTTCAGAGTAGTACGGATCTTGAAGCTGTTACCACAAGAGCAGTTTGCGTTGACTTCGTTGTATTCCGGGTGAATACCTTGTTGCATGGGGCACCTCAATATTAAGGCCGTATCGCTAACCAACCCGAAGCTGGCCACCATACGATGTTAATTACAAAAATTCTTTCTCATTTTGCCCTTGAGGCAAAGAGGCGCGCATATTAATGTATCGTCTTTCGGGGATCAAGCGAAAATGCCTAAAAATTGAGCGTCAGCCCCACAAAAGCCAGATTCTTTACAGATTTATCCAAAACTCATGAGCCAATTGTTTGCAGAAGTAGCTCTGTCGATCCCTAAACGACAGGCCTTCGACTATCTGATACCCGAAAGCCTGCAGGGCACAACGTTGATCGGTAAGCGGGTCAGAGTGCCTTATGGTCATGGCGAAAAGATTGGCATTGTAATTAACAGCAAGTCAGAGTCACAGTGGCAGGCCAATAAGCTGAAAGAGCTTGCCCAGGTGCTTGATGAGCAGCCCGTGTTAAAGCCAGACATGATGGCCTTGTTAAATTGGGCGGCCGGTTATTATTGTTATCCCATCGGTGATGTGTTGCTCACGGCTATCCCTGCCAAACTGCGCAAGGGAGAGCCGAATAGCCGGGCAACAGAAAAGTTCTGGCGCATTAAACCCGACCTAACACAGGAACAGTGGCAAAGTCTGAGCAAGGCACCAAAGCAACAGGCGTTACTGCAGTTATTGAAAGAACAGCCAGTCCGGGAAGCGGAGTTATTACAACAGTTTAACAAGCCGATTTTGTCAGCCCTGTATAAGCAAATGCTGATTGAATATGAAGAGCGGGAAGTTAAACAGGACCTGAGTTGGACCAAATCCTTACAGGTGAACGCCCGACCTTTTGCGTCCACCGAGCAGGCACTGGCCATCAGCGCCATAAACAGCCACAAGGACTTTCAGCCCTTTTTAATCGAAGGGGTTACCGGCAGTGGAAAAACCGAAGTTTATCTGCAAATCATTGAGAACCAACTGCAACAACAGCGTCAGGTGATTGTGCTGGTACCGGAAATCAGCCTGACGCCACAAACCCTGGCGCGCTTTCAACAGCGTTTTGGTGTCCAGATAGGTGTCTGGCATTCGGGATTGACCGATAACGAACGACTGGCGGTCTGGCAAAAAGCCGGGGATGGCGAGCTGGGTATCATTATTGGCACCCGCTCTGCGGTATTTCTACCGCTAAAGTGGCCGGGCATGATAGTGATAGATGAAGAGCACGACAGTTCCTTTAAACAACAGGATGGCTTTCGCTATCACGCCAGGGATCTGGCACTGATGCGCGCCCGACGGCTCAATATTCCGGTGGTGATGGGCTCAGCCACGCCGTCACTGGAAACCTTAAACAATGCACTGACTTCCAGATATCGACACCTGCATCTGAGGGATAAGGTAGTCAAAGGCAGTCGGGTGATACAACAACTGCTGGATATCAGAGAGCAGCATCTGGATGCCGGGCTAAGCCCCTATCTGGTGGAGCGTATCTATGCCCATTTAAGACAACAGCAACAGGTGATGATTTTTATTAATCGTCGTGGCTATTCTCCGGCCATCATGTGTAACGATTGTGGTTATGTAGAAACCTGTCAGCATTGTGATAAGCCTTACACCTTCCACAAATCTACTCAGCAATTGCACTGTCATCATTGTGGTTCGGTGCGTAAACGCCAGTATAGCTGCCAGTCTTGCGGCAGTCACAATTTGTCTGCCGATGGGGTGGGAACAGAGCAATTAGAGGAAGCCCTGGCCCGCATTTTTCCGGAATACCAGGTGGCGAGAATTGACAGCGACACCATGGCCAGTAAACGCGCGCTTAATCAGACATTGGAGGATATCAACCAGCGTAAATACCAGATTCTGGTGGGCACCCAGATACTGGCAAAGGGGCATCACTTTGCACATTTGTCTATGGTGGCGATACTGGACGTGGATGCGGCATTGTACAGTGCCGATTTCAGGGCTACGGAACAACTGGCTCAGTTGGTAACGCAGGTGGCTGGCCGCACCGGCAGGGCAGGTAAAGAAGGCGAAATGTGGCTGCAAACCTGTCACCCTGACAATGGCTTGTTGCTGGATCTGTTGCACAATGGCTATGGGCATTTTGCCCGAACCACCTTAAAAGAGCGACAGGCAGCGCAACTACCGCCCTTTGAATTTCAGATACTGCTCAAGGCCGAGGCCATTAAACTGTCAGACTGTCAGCAGTTTTTATTACAGGTGGCGAAAATGTTCCATATGGAACAGTCACTTAATGAACCAGCCTTAAAAGTCATAGGACCCTTTCCGTCATTAATGGAAAAACGCCAGGGCCGCTACCGGGTGCAATTGTTATTATCCCATCTGCAACGCTTGCCATTGCACCGCGCTGTGAATAAATATATGGCGAATATAGAAGGGCTTGCAACAAAACAGAAAGTACGCTGGTCTGTGGATGTGGATCCCACTGATTTTTATTAGTTTTTTAATATTCCTGCGAAACGCGCAAAGAATTTAACTTTGAAGTGGTTTCCACCATAGTTCAGACACGGTAAGATCTGCCGCGCGCTAAATATCACAACACAACTATAAAATTAATTTATGGCACCAAAAGATTACGTCGCCAGGGACAGAGTTCCTCCAAAGAAAGGCACAGGAGCGGCTGCAAAAAAGCGGCCCAACAACAAATCATCCGGCAATTCCGGCAGAAGCCGGGGCAATCAATCCGCCCAAAAACCGGTGGAATCACAGGGACAGGCTACGCCCTGGTTAAGAATCGTGTTTACCCTGGCGGTGATCATCGGCTTTGGGGTGTTTCTGTGGAGTATTAAAGATGCATCCGAATCAAACAAGCCGGTTGCCCAAAAACAGGAAACCGTGAAAAAAACAGAGGATAGTTTGCCCGAAGCACCAAAGGAAGAATGGGAGTTTATGAAAACCCTGACGGATCCTGATTACGAAATTGAAGTAGAAAAACCGGATACCAGTCAAACATCCGATACCACTTATGTACTTCAATGTGGCTCGTTCAGACAAAAAGACCAGGCTGAAAGTATGCGCGCCCGTATCGCATTTCAGGGGCTGGAATCCAATATCAAAGAAAGTAATGGTAACAACGGTCGTTGGTTCAGAGTGGTGATGGGGCCTTACGATCGCAAGCGCATGGCGGAAAAAGATCGCCACACCCTGCAACGTGCCGGATTTACCACGTGTCGCATCTGGTAAAGGTATTTTTTACATCTCTGGGGGGCTATAGGTACACTTTTTTCGGAACCGAAGTCTAACTCAGTCATTATCATTTGATTGAAATCATTGGCGGGGCGCCGACTGCGCCTTCAGGTGACCTGGCTGCACTTCGAACAAATACTTGCTTTATCTCTAAATGAGCATCCATGTTCTCGCCCCGGCAAACATGCCAGTAAAGCAAGCAACCCAAGTGTTGCGCCAGACATTCACTTACAACTTGTGAAATCGTCAGCGACGCAAAAACCTTGAAATCACACTAATCACCCCCACAAATTGCTCATAGTCTGAAAGTGCGCACTATGGCGCCAAATTAAGCAGGAACAAAAATGACAACGATAGTGTCTGTCCGCCGCGGAAATCAGGTGGTAATGGCTGGCGATGGTCAGGTTTCATTGGGCAATACCGTGATGAAGGGTAATGCCAAAAAAGTCCGTCGTTTGTATCACGACAAAGTTTTAGCCGGATTTGCCGGTGGCACCGCGGATGCTTTTACCTTGTTTGAGCGTTTTGAGTCAAAACTGGAAAAGCATCAGGGGCATTTAACCAAAGCCGCTGTAGAGTTGGCTAAAGACTGGCGAACTGATCGCATGTTACGTCGACTGGAAGCGCTGCTTGCGGTGGCTGATGAAACCGCCTCCCTTATCATTACCGGCAACGGTGACGTGATTCAGCCGGAAATGGATCTGATCGCGATAGGTTCCGGTGGCAATTACGCTCAGGCGTCTGCGACCGCTTTGCTGGAAAATACTGAACTGTCCGCCAAAGATATTGCCGAAAAGAGTTTATTTATCGCCGGAAGTATTTGCGTCTTCACCAATCACAGCCAAACTGTGGAAACACTGGATTACTAATCAGGATCAAGCATGTCTGAAATGACCCCTCGTGAAATCGTCCATGAGTTGGACAACCATATTATTGGTCAACAAAATGCCAAGCGTGCGGTAGCTATTGCACTGCGCAATCGCTGGCGTCGCATGCAGTTGGATACTGAATTGCGTCAGGAAGTGACCCCTAAAAACATTCTGATGATAGGCCCCACCGGTGTGGGTAAAACCGAAATCGCCCGACGTCTTGCCAAACTGGCCAATGCCCCGTTTATCAAAGTGGAAGCCACTAAATTTACCGAAGTGGGTTATGTGGGTAAAGAAGTGGAGTCCATCATTCGGGATCTGGCGGATATTGCCGTCAAGATGACCAAAGAACAGGAGCTGGCCAAAGTGCGTTATCGCGCCGAGGAATCCGCGGAAGAACGTATTCTGGATGCCTTGTTGCCGCCGGCGGAAAATGTCTGGGGTGAAAAAGAACAGACCGAAGACAAGGGTTCCCGTCAGGTGTTCCGCAAAAAACTGCGGGAAGGACAACTGGACGACAAAGAAATCGAAATTGATGTTGCGCTACCGCAGGTTGGCGTTGAAATCATGGCACCGCCAGGCATGGAAGAAATGACCAATCAGCTTCAGGGTATGTTCCAGAACCTTTCTGGTACCCAAAAGAAAAAGAAGAAGCTGAAAGTTAAAGACGCGCTGAAATTGCTGGTGGAAGAAGAAGCCGCCAAACTGGTGAATCAGGAAGAACTGAAAGAAAAAGCGCTGGAAGCCGTAGAGCAAAATGGCATTGTGTTTATTGATGAAATCGACAAAATCTGCAAGCGGGAAAATGTCAGCAGCGCCGATGTCTCCCGTGAAGGTGTGCAGCGTGACCTGTTGCCTTTAGTGGAAGGTTCAACCGTTAGCACCAAACACGGTATGGTCAAAACTGACCACATACTATTTATTGCCTCTGGCGCTTTCCAGATGGCGAAACCCAGTGACTTGATCCCGGAATTGCAGGGCCGTTTACCTATCCGCGTGGAACTGTCGGCCTTAACAACCGACGACTTCAAACGCATTCTCACTGAGCCCAGCGCTTCGTTAACCGAGCAGTATCAAGCCCTGATGGCCACCGAAGGCGTCAATTTATCCTTCTCTGAAGACGGTATTGATCGCATTGCCCACGCCGCCTGGCAGGTGAACGAAACCACCGAAAACATCGGTGCCCGTCGGCTGCACACGGTACTGGAACGTCTGATGGAAGATATCTCTTATGACGCCTCAGAAATGGACGGTGAACAGGTCATCATCGATGCAAAATACGTGAATGAGCATCTCGAATCCCTGGTAGAAAATGAAGATCTGAGTCGCTTTATTTTATAACTCAACTCTGATGTTAAAAGAAGCCCGCTGTCATTGCGGGCTTTGTTGTTTTTGCGACAACACAAATGTGTCTCCAATGTAGCAACGCATCCTTTTTTACCCGAAATCTGACGCTCAGAGTTTATTTATACCCGTAATTCCCGGTGTTATTTTTATTCATTCTTATAAATAAACTTATTTTTAAACGCTAAGCCCCTGATTTTATTGCTTTGTTAACAAGCCATTATGATTTTTGTTAAAGCCTTCCTGTCTTAACCGAAACCGGCAAAGTAGTTGTTGTGAATTGACGCTGATTTCTGTGTCTCAGGCACAGAAATAATAACAACAACAGACCCTAATACAGGAACCCTATCCATGTTGACAAAACTCTCTCTGATTTCCGCCGCTGTAATGGCGGCAACCTCTGCCCTGGCCGATGATATTTACATTTCTGAATATATCGAAGGCAGCAGTTATAACAAAGCTATCGAATTGCATAATCCTTCCGGCGCCGCCGTTGATCTCTCGGCCTACAGCCTGGATTTTTACTTTAATGGCAACACCTCGGTGGGATACAGCATCGCACTGGAAGGTTCTCTGGCTTCTGATGCTGCCTATGTGGTGGCTCATGGCAGTGCCGCTCAGGCAATTTTAGATAAAGCCAATCAACTGAAAAGTGGTAGTTGGTTTAATGGTGACGATGCAGTGGTACTGAGTAAAGAGGGTGTCGTGGTTGATGCTATCGGACAGGTGGGCGTTGATCCGGGGTCCAGTTGGGACAGCAATGGTGCCAGCACTAAAGATAAAACCTTACGGCGTATCAGTGGCATTGTCAGCGGTGACGGTGATGCGTTTGATGCGTTCTACCCTGATGTTGAATGGCAGGTTTTTGATAAAGACAGTTTTGATGATCTGGGCAGTCATGGCGGAAATGACGGTGGTAGCGACGGAGACAACGGCGACAATAACGTCGATTTAGGACTTTGCTCAGAGGCCGCCACCCTGATCAGTGCAGTGCAGGGAACCGCTGCCGAGAGTCCGTTAAAAGGCACTAGTGTGGTAGTGGAAGCCATAGTGGTGGCGGATTTACAGCAAAATAATCAGCTTAATGGCTATTTTATTCAGGAAGAAGATAGCGATACCGACAATGATGCTGCCAGTTCTGAAGGGGTGTTTGTGTACGACAGTACTACCGAGGTCAATGTGGGTGACAAAGTTCGCCTGGTGGCTGAAGTTCAGGAATACTATGGGGCAACGCAATTGGGTAACGTGGCCGCCGCAGAAGTGTGTGGCACAGGCTTTAGCGTTACCGCTGCCAGTATCAGCCTGCCGGTGGCAAATAACGAGGCATTGGAAAGTGTAGAAGGTATGTTGGTGAACATACCACAGACCTTAACGGTGGCCGATAACTACAGCCTCAGCCGTTACGGTGAAATCGTGGTGTCATCAGGGCGGTTGTACAACCCGACTCAGATTGCCTTACCTGGTGACGCGGCCAATGCCGTTGCCGCAGCTAACGCCTTAAATCAAATCACCATTGATGACGGCAGTACGCAACAAAACCCTGATGCGGTTCCCTATCCTGCTCCGGAGCTAAGCGCTGCCAATACCCTGCGCGCAGGCACCGAAATTCAGGGGGTTACGGGGGTCATTACTTATGGCTTCAGCAAATACCGGATTCATCCTACACAATCGTTGAATTTTGTAGACGCCAATCCCAGAACGGTTGCGCCTGAATATAGCTATGAGGGCGAATTGCGGGTGGCCAGTTATAACGTATTAAACTACTTCAATGGCGATGGTCAGGGTGCCGGATTCCCTACTTCTCGTGGTGCCGATTCAATGGAAGAGTTTGTGCGTCAGCGGGATAAAACCATCGCAGCCATTCTGACCATGGATGCGCATATCGTCGGCCTGTTGGAAGTGGAAAACGATGGCTTTGGCGAATTTAGCGCCATTCAGGATCTGGTCAATGGCCTGAATGATAATGCCACTGAAGGTGAGTGGGATTTTGTGAATTTTAATGCGGATAATATCGGAACTGATCAAATTACGTCTGCAATCATTTATCGCAAAGACATGGTGGCAGAAGTAGGCACCGCTGCCCATACTACCGCTGTGCCTTTTGATTATGGCAACCGCGCACCGGTGGCTCAGACCTTTAAAGACCTGTCCAACAACGATGAGTTAACCTTTGTGGTGACTCACCTGCGCTCTAAAGGCAGTTGTAGCAGCGCCGAAGGTGACGATCAGGACTTAGGCGACGGTCAGGGTTGCTGGAATGCCACCCGTGTGTTGGCCGCCAATGAGTTAATGTCCTGGCTGACCACTAACCCCACCGGAATAGCCGAGTCAGACATCATGATTCTGGGTGACATGAATGCCTATGGCATGGAAGATCCCATCACCACCTTTAAAGGTCATGGCTTAACGGATTTAAAAACAGCGTACCTGGGCAGCTATAATCACTCCTATATTTATCAGGGCGAGTCAGGCAGTCTGGATCACGCATTTGCATCAGCCAGCCTGAGCAACAAGATAAAAAGCGTAACGGATTGGCATATCAATGCGGATGAACCCATCGCCTTAGATTACAACACCGAGTACAAGTCAGCCTATCAGCAGGCCAATCTGTATGCCCCTGACGCGTACCGCGCCTCGGATCACGATCCGGTGATCATCGAAATTGATACCTATCAGGAGTCTGAGCTGGAGTGGGCAAATTTATCCGGCAAACGCGGATGGCGTACCTATCAATTTGAGTTGCCAGAAGACGCAAAATACCTGGAAGTGACCACCAGTGGCGGTCAGGGTGAACTGTCATTGTGGCTGAATCACGATAAAAAGCCCAACAAACGCCGTTATCAGTGTCGTTCAGATGATCAGGGCACCGCACAGCGCTGCGTCATTGAGTCACCAGAATCCGGCAAATGGTACATCCGACTGCGCGGCGAAAAACGCTATTCTGGTGTGTCTATGAAAGTCTATAGCCACAACTAACGGCTACTTTTTTTGCCGTATAAATGAAAGCCGGATTACCTGACGTGATCCGGCTTTTTTGTGATGCTGTGTTGCTACTCACTTGATTTTCTGGGTCTCCAGGGTTCAATAGGTTGCATAAAATAACGCCACCAAACGTACTTCCAGGGAATTAAAACCAGTAATATCGCAATTCCGATAATTGAAGCTTTTGCATTGACGATGCCCGGTATCTCCTGGCCAGCCAGCCATGGCGGAAGGGCAACGACAGATAACCAGACAAGCTTCCAGGCGATTTCATAGAGCATAACAGGCAGAAATGCTAAAGGGCGAAACACGCCACCGATCGCCAAGATGGCAAGGGTAAACAACATTGAATGCCCAAGTCCCCGCCAGTTAGTCCATTCAGACGCTCCCTCTAAAATATAATTCAGCTGCTTTGAACCCAGCACCATTACCATGGCAGCAAAAATGATTCTAAGCCCCCATGTTTTCCATAGTGGCACGGGTGGAGCACTGCTGGTTATTGCTTCATTCTCGTTCATATTACTTCTCCTTTTGAGACTCTTATTGATTGCTGCTTCGGTATTAAGTGCGACGCTCAGGATGCCTGCTTTTAGTCTTTCAGCGCATCTTCTCAGGTCGCACTGATAGCCCTGTTTACACAGAGCCTTCAGGCTTTTTGGGATAGTGGTTTTTGATTGTCCAAAACCATCCCTCGTTTTCTGAGTTCGCAGCAATGCTGCCATGGGTAAGGGCTTCAGGAGCATCGAATTTGAAAATCGATACACGAAAAACACAAAAATAAGAAAAATTTCGAAAATGAACACAGTTCACGTACTATCAATGTTGGCAAAAGAGAGAGCAAAAATTGGAACTAAACTGGGACTTGCTGAAATTGGCTCAACTATGCATAGTTTTGCTGAGTCTGACGCTGGCTATCATTCATTTTCGTCGAAGAGAAACGCATATTTTACATGTTGCTTTTGCCGTTTTTTGTGCCTCATCGTCAATGTATATTGCCGGTAAATTATTAGACGACTATTGGTCCCCTTATCACCATTTGCTCGGTACTTTGGGCTTTGCCACTTGTAGCGGCTATTGGCTGTTTGCGCGGGCGTTTTTTCGAAAAGCTAATCCTATAAATCGCCATCACCTGCTTTTCGTCGGTTTTCTTGGGGCATGTCTTATATTGCGACACCTTTTAAGGTTTACGGAAAAAATGTGGCTTGTTAGCACTGACTGGATCCCTGTATTGACAACCATTTTATCCGAAACCATTGCGTTGTTATCTTCAGGTATGCTCATTCTCGCGTTTTGGGAGGGATATCGAGGGCTGCAGAGTGCCAGAGCGCTGCAACGTAAAATAATTATTATTTACCTGGCTTCACTTGTTATCTCTATTATTAGTGTAATGTTGATTGCCACAGTACTGCCCAAAGATGTATTGGCTGGTGCAGGTCGAGACTGGCTCGTTGTTTTCGCTTACCTGTTGATACTGATCAACACTCATGGCCTGATTGAATTTCGTCAACATCAGCTTGAAATAAAATATAAAGTCGTTGATTCAACCGTTCATGAAGAAAATACACTCGCACAACAGCTCCGAGAGTTATTGATTGAAGAAAAACGCTTTTTGGATTCGAATTTACGGGTCGTAGATATTGCTCGTGAACTGGACGTTCCTGAATATCGGATCCGAGCCATTATGCTCAATCATTTTAATGCCAAAAACTTTAATCACTACGTTAATCAGTTGCGCATTGAATATGCAAAAACCTTATTGCAAGCACCTGATAAACTGGACTGGCCGGTGCTTGTTGTGGGGATTGAAAGTGGCTTTGCATCTGCCGCTCCATTTACGCGGGCGTTCAAAGAGTTTGCCGGTTGCACTCCAGGGCAGTATCGCAAGCAACAACTGGCAAACGAATAGCTCTGGATAACAACAGCAGGTATGGCGCATTTCACGTTGATGATCCAATGTGTAATCAGTAACATCGACCTCTCCGCTATTGTCGTTATTTATCAGTCGTTTATGCTTTACTGATAGATTAAGAGTGTAACGATCAACATTTACCTGACGAGAATCTTAAAGCGCATGTCAATCATGTGGGAATTTCTTCCAGCGGCACATAGTCAAAATCAAAACCAAAGCATCGAGGGCTGACGGCAGCTAGTGCTTTTTCGCTGCGAAAAAAAGCAGGGCAAGCCACGGCAAATACGGCCACTCTTTGCCCGTAGCGCAGTCGTTCAGCGTTGATGGGTTGAACTGTTTCGTAATCTACGATCACAATCAAATCAGGAACAGAGGCCAACACTTTGTCACCTTCTCTGGCCAACAGGTACTCGTTCTTGATGCTGATTTTTATTTCGCGATTGGTGTCTGAAAAATCCATGATGCTGGCTTGTCCCAAATCATAACCGCCAACAATCTGGGTGCTTTTGTCAATAATTTTACCGCAACTAAGTAGTCGGCACGTTCCGTACAGGGATGTCTCAAATAACTCCTGAAGCGCGGGCAGAATTTGCTCGGCGTTACCTTTGTGTTGCTTCAGCAATTGCCCTAACTGAATGGCGAAGCTTAGGGTGCCAGGAATAATGGCCCTTTTAAGCTGTTTTCCTGTCATGGGGTGCTCTGCCGTGGTGAGCATTCCGCCAGATGCCACAGTTAAGGCCCGAATGTGGCGCTCATAGGTGGCAGTATCCTTAGTGGAAAAGCTGGTGACATTGCCCTGATAATCATAGGCGACCGCTGGAGAGGGGGATACACCTTCTATGGCGTAGCTCATCATCTGCGCTTCGGGCAATGCCCGTCCCATTCCGTCTCCATCCACTATGGCCGTGCCAGAGGTGGCTGCGGCAATCAGAGGCAGCAAGGAGTTGGCTCCGCCAATCTCAAAAGCGGCAACAGCATCCACAGTTTCTCCTGTGTGTTTTTGCCATGCTTGCAAGGTTGCAGATGCTTCGGTCAATGAAGGTAATAGCTCCAGACTAACGGTAGGTGCACCAACACCGCCAAGAGTGATAACGCGAGCATCATCTTGTAAGTTTTCCGGGTTAAGCAGAGTTACATCCCCATAAGTCCGCAGCGCTTGTTTGGCTAATTGCAGCGGTACATAAGGATCACCTCCGCCACCTGTTGCTAAAAATACTGCACCCAGTGCCAGGTCATCCAGTTGTTGTACAGAAATCTTCATGCTTAAGCCCCCTTATCGCTTGCAAATACGATGTCACCAATGACTTTCACCCGCACTTTAATGTTTCCGTCATCCATATAAGGAATGTTGGTTTCTTCGATGTCTGCCAATTTCAGACTATCTGCATTGGCACCTGCCGCTACGGCGTTGTTTATTGCCTGACTTTCTACCTGTGCAATGGCGGCTTCTCTGGACATTTGGCGATAGTTGAGCATCGCCTCTGCTTCTCCACCGACCTGGGCTATAGAAGCGCCAATGGCATTGGCCACGGCGGCATTTTCCGGGCGGATAATTTGTGATGCCGAAGGCAAATCATCCTGCACCAGGATCGCACCCCCACCCACCAGAATAACGGGTACTGGTTTGCTGCTGGGCTTCATCATATCTATGTGTTGATCTAATAGTGCGTGCATGGTGTTGCGAGCATTTTTAATTGTGTTTTGCGACAGATGTTGGAGAAAGCGAGCATTGCCGATATCCGCTTTGCCTGATGCCACGATAATGTCTGTTGCCGTCAAGGTTGAACCGCCAAATATCAACGCCTCCTTTACCAGGTTGTGTCCTGTAGATTGTGGGCCGATGCGTAGGCCATCATCCTGCACAATACTGCCTCCGCCTAACCCCACTGCTTGAATATCAGGCATGCGAAAGTTAGTACGTACTCCGCCTACTGAAATGACGATATTTGACTCTCTGGGAAAACCATCCTGTAAAATCCCGATATCAGAGGTAGTGCCTCCTATATCCACCACTATGGCATCTTTGAGTCCTGTGAGTTTACTTGCTCCTCTGAGTGAATTGGTGGGTCCTGAGGAAAAGGTTAACGCTGGATATTGAGTGATAAATTGCGCGTTCATCAGCGTGCCGTCGTTTTGACTGATAAACATAGGGCAATTCAGGCCCTCATTGTGGATTGCTTGTAGCATGGCGCTGACCACTTTATGGGCGAACGGCAGTAATGCCACATTCAATGCAGCGGCATTTTCCCGTTCTAAAATTCCCAATTTACCCATTTTATGAGACAGAGTGATATTGGCATCCGGGATCTGTGTCTTGAGTAATTTTTCTACCTGAAATTCAGGCTCTGGATTCATGGGAGAGAAAGCCGACGCCACAGCGATATTTTTAATACCACTAACGCGAATATCGGCTATGACTTTGTGAATTTCTTCCTGATTGAGTGGACTTAACGGCCAGCCATCATAGAGATATCCACCATTGACCTGATAGGTTTTCAGTTGCATAGCGCCAACCAGATCTGTTGGCCAGTCACAACCCGGTGGCAAACCTTCTCCTGAGGGAGAGCTCATGCGAATGATGGCCGTCGGTGCCAATTCCCGGCGTTCCACGACGGCGTTGGTAAATTGTGTGGTGCCAATCATCACTGATTGAATTTGTGTAGCGGATATCGCTGAATCCTGAATAACCTGCCTCAGTGCTTGGATAATACCGGACAGCACATCCTGACTGGTAAGGGCTTTGGTGGCCGCCAGCAGTTGCTCTCCCTGCATTAACACAGCGTCGGTGTGTGTACCGCCGACATCGATACCTATTCGCATTGTCTGACTCCTGAATCGGGTGGATTCGATACTGATAAAGGGTTTAAATAATTAATTTGCAGTGTTGCCCGGTGGTGGCTTTACTGCTAAAAATCGTTTGCTGGTGACCCAGTAAACTAGTGCGCAGAGTAAAATGGCATCCAGCACATTGATACCTGTGACAGTGGGTAGTGTGATGAACATCTCAGTTATCGCCAGGCCGGCACCGGTAAGCCAGGCAATAGCCGCAGCGGGAGAAAATGGGATTTTTTGCGCCAATGTGAGCGCCTGGTAATCACCGCGATACAGCAAAAAGTAATCAACCATGATTACACCTGCCACCGGCACAAAGATGGCGGACAAAATCACCAGAAATTGAATGAATACTTCCAGAATGTTGAAGGACGCAGCAACAATTCCGGTAATGCCAAGCAGTGCCGTATTTAAATTATTTTGTGCTTTTGGCCAGGTTGCCGCAACGCTTAAACAAGTGCTGTAAAGGTTCAGAGAATTTAAGATCCAACTGCCGCAGATAACAATCGCAAATGCCATAACCCCTAAACCAATAGCCAACATTAATTGCAGAATTTCATGGCTGTTAGTCGCTGCACCTGCCCAGGCGGCAACGATCATCACCAACAACTGCACCACCAAATAAGACCAAAAAGCAGTATGCCATGCGCCGTGTTGGTGTCGGCTGAAACGGGTAATATCAGGTAAAATAATAGCGCCTATAATAATGGCGCCGACGATAGCGCTGACACCCTGACTAATAGCAATCTTGTTCTCGCCTGGTACATTGAGAAAGTCAGCCAGGGGTAAAAGTTGCAGCGCGCTGTACAGCATATATAGAGTCACAAGCGCAATAACCGGCACCATCCAGGAGGCAATGCGGTTGATGGCTGAGAAGCCGATTACCGTGGTAACAGTCATCAGAGTACCGGCTATAAGTTCGATTGCGAAACCCGGTAGCACATCCATTTGATATTGTTGAAACAGGACGTTGACCGCCCCGGAAAACAGATCGATATTGACCCCAAACCAACCCAATAACGACAGGGCAAATGCCAGATTAATCGCAGCAGCACCTTTATCACCAAATGCAATACGTACCAGTTGATAGGAGCTCATGCGGGTCTGAACCCCGATAGTGCCCATGGCACCGCCAATCAGGGTTAATATCAGGCAGCCAATTAGCATGGCCAGCAATGCGTCCGGTATAGACAGGGAGTGTGCTACCTCTAGCCCTGTGATAAAGGTAGGTAGAGAAAAGGCAACCATAGCGGAGATGGCCGCAATACGAGGCCAGGCAATCAACTGGTTTTGATGGGGCAGCGTGTCCCTTTGCTCTTGCGGGGTCATGTCATTGTGCATTGTCTGAGCCTTTCAATGAAGTTGCTCTGATGGATGAATTAAGTCTAGAACATGGCAGAAAAATATTTGTTTGAAGTGATGGGTGAGAAAAACAGATTGTTTTTTATTTCACTGCAAATCAAAATCTTATTTTGTTCTAAGCGGAAAGTCTGATGACAAAAAAGAATATTAAGCTGGATGCAATCAATAAACGCATTTTGGCTACCATCCACAAACAGGCTGATTTGTCCAATCAGGAATTGGCGGATCTGGTGGGGTTGTCACCCAGTGCCTGCTTTCAGCGCACCAAAGCACTAAAAGAGGCCGGTTATTTCTTTAACTTTCACACCGAAATGGATTTAGACCGTATCTGTGAACACGTGCTGGCCTACGTGGAAGTTAAGCTCGAATCCAATACCCCTCAGGCCCGTAAACCCTTTGAACAGGCCATTCAGGATATCCCGGAGTTTATGGATTGTTTGAGAGTAGAAGGAGAATTTCACTACATGATGTTCAGTTGCTTTCCCAATATGCAGGCGTTGAACAAAGTTTGTGATGACGTGGCCGGAAATCCAAAACTAGGTATCAGGGAAATGCGTATCAGAACCATTTTAGAGCGATCTAAGTGGTATCTGGGTTATCCTTTGGAAAAACTCAACTGGTTAGAGTGAGACGTTAACGTCCGGCAGATAATTGCAGGTTGTTGCCGACCTTGTGCGTTTGTTGGGCAAGATAACCGGACCAGAAATCGGCACCTAATTCGTTCATCAGGTTGGCCTCGGCGTTCATCAGCATGGCAACTCCAATACCCAGCTCGCTGCTAAACGAGACTTCGGCGCGATAGCCCTTAACCCAGCCACTGTGATAAGCCACCTGCAGACCGTCGATTTCATAAACTCGCCAGCCCAGGCCGTAGTGAGCATTGTCCAGTAAGTTTCGCCATGCGCGGCGTCTTAATTCGCGGGAGGTCCGGATGTGAGGTTGGGTGATCTCGGTAATGATTTCCGGCTCGATAACATCCGGATATTCCCCCAACATGGCCTGTAACCAGATGCCCATATCGTGACTGTTAGTATTAATCCCTGCCGCCGGGGAAACCCGATAATAGGATTCGTTGAGTCGGGTTTTGGTCCAGTTTCTGGCACGGGTAAGTACATGGGGCTTAGCCCAGTCGGCGGCCTGCATCAGCGGCTCACGACCAACACTGGTGTGATACATGTTCAGCGGTGTCAGCAGCTCCTGCTCCAGCACCCGGCCGTAAGAGGTATTTTGTTGCTGAAAGTGGTATTCCAGTACGCCAAACAGGGCATTCTGATAGGTGTAACATTTGCCAGGCTGACACAAGGGGTCCAGATCTTTGAGCTGATCGATAATCTTGGGCAAGGGATATTCGGCTTCAATCAGATTGTCGTAGGCATTGCGCATTAAGCCACTACTTTGACTGAGCAGGTGCTCCAGAGTAATGGTGCGATTGTTATCGCTAAAGGAAAAATCAGGGGCCAGCTCCTGCAACGGTTGTTGCCAGTTCAGTTGCCCTTTGTGCACCAGTTTTGCTGTCAGCCCTCCGGTGAATGTTTTTGATACCGACGCCAGTCGAAACAGGGTTTGTTCGTTAACTGGCTGACCGCCCTTTTCGGTTAATCCGGTATTGAAATAACGCGGTGCATGGTCCTTTTCGATAAATACCATGCTAAACCCGGGGATCTTTTGGCCGCGAATTTTGGAACGGGTGTCCTGCCAAAATTCATCAATAAAATGTTCATCGGCTAATGCAGAAAAGCACATAGCAGACAGCAGGGCAACAATAGACAGACGCAAAAAAATCAACCAAAACTCCGGTAAAAATAACAACTTATGATTGCACACCTGAACCTGTTGGCAGCGTACAACCGCGCTATTATCGCGATTAAGGGCTGTGCTTGCAATGCCACACCGCTCAACAATTAGTCTGATAGTCAGAAATTAACGCAACATTCAGTTCCGGTTTCATCGCATCCGCTACAAAAAATAACGTAAACTGGCGTTAATTCCTTGCTCAAACCCGGAGCCAAATAATGAATTCACAGCAATGGCAACAAGCCAGAATGAGTCGTGATCGACGCTTTGACGGTCGATTTTTTGTGGCTGTGAAAACCACCGGTATTTTTTGTCGCAATATTTGTCCGGCCAATCTGCCCAAAGAAGAAAATGTCGAATACTACCCCCATGCGGCGCAGGCGTTGCATCAGGGCTACCGGCCCTGTTTGCGTTGTCGACCCGACAGTGCCCCCAGCTCCTTTGCCTGGATGGGCGTTGAAACCACCGTGGCACGTGCAATGCGCCTGCTTCGGGAAAACCCGGAATCCGATTTACAACATATAGCGCACAGGCTGGGCATCTCCGATGGCTATCTGCGCAAGCTGTTTCGCCAGCATTTAGGGGTATCACCGAAACAATTCCAGCTGACCGAACAATTGCTGTTCGCTAAAAAGTTGCTGCACGAAACCAACTTAACCGTTGAGCAGGTAGCCGCCACGGCGGGCTTTCAGTCAGCCAGACGATTGCAACAGAATATGAAACAGGCCATGCAACTGACTCCTTCGCAAATTCGCCTGAAGCAAGCTGAGTCTGGTGGGCAATTGCAACTGTATCTCGCTTACACGCCGGAGTATTGCTGGCGTCAGGTACGGGATTTTTGGCAAGTGCGGGCCGTGCCCGGTATGGAAGAGGTTACCGAAACCAGCTATGCCCGAAGCTTCAACTGGCAAGGTCAGAAGGGCTTTTTTAAAGCCGAGATAGAACCTGAGCGGTTTCGTTTTCGGGTTACCCTGAATATGGCCAGTTACGGTGAGTTGCGGGGTATTTTGCAAAATATTAAGCGCATTCTGGACCTGGAAGCGGATCACAGCCTGGTGCAGCAGGCACTACTCAATACCGGTTTAGCTGAGCAGCAATTAACTGTGGGTATACGTATTCCGGGAGTCTGGTCCCTATTTGAAGCAGGATGCCGGGCGGTATTGGGTCAACAAGTGTCAGTTAAAGCGGCAGTGAATAAAGTGGCGCAGCTCACCGAAGTATTGGGCGAAGCTATTACCGTTGATGCGGATTCAGATGACGTTAGGGTTAGTCGCCTATTCCCTACGCCGGAGGCGGTTGCCAACAGTGACCTGGAATTTTTCAGGATGCCACAGGCCCGAAAAAATGCACTCAAGTCGCTGGCGCAGTTTGTGTATGAGCAAGGCGAACATACTTCGCCCGATGAATGGTTGAATATTAAAGGGATTGGACCCTGGACCATCGCCTACGCCAAAATGCGCGGACTGTCTGAGCCGGATATCTGGTTGGGCACCGATCTGGTGATAAAAAATCAGATTAAGCAGTATTCTCTGAATACCGATGCCGCTGCTCCCTGGCGCAGTTATCTCACTTTCCAGTTATGGGACAAAGCCTGATGAACAATGCCAGGACTCGCATTTTTGACTATCTGAAAACGCCTTTGGGCTGGCTGGAAATTGCCGCCAGTCAGGGGCATTTGCAACATATACTGTTTGTGGATGAACCCGTGCATGGTGCATCGTCTGATTCCTTATTAACAGAAGCAAAACAACAGCTTGAGCAGTATTTTGCCGGTAAACGCACCGATTTTGAGCTGCCACTGGCGCCCAAAGGCACTGAATTTCAGATCAAGGTTTGGCAGGCGCTGTTAACCGTGCCTTATGGCGAAACCTGCAGTTATCTGGATATCGCACAAACCCTGGGGGATCACAAAGCGGTGCGGGCTGTCGGGGCTGCCAATGGTAAAAATCCGCTGAGTATTGTGGTGCCCTGTCACCGGGTTATCGGTAAAAACGGCAAATTGACCGGTTATGCAGGGGGATTGTCCAGAAAAGCATGGTTGCTGCAACTAGAATCAGGGCAAAATAGCGCAAAGCAAACCTCTTTCTGGGATGAGTAAAAGGACAGTGATATGCAGGCTAAATCTTATCTGGAACTTTTGATCCTCGGTGCGCTGTGGGGCGCGTCATTTTTGTTTATGCGCACCGCTTCGCCGGAGTTTGGTGCCTTTTCTTTAATCCTGTTTCGGGCGTCGATTGCGGCGGTGTTTTTACTGGTGCTGATGGCCTTTATTCGCCGTCAGGAAATGCAGCAAATTCGCACTCACTGGCGACACCTGGTGGTGCTGGGATTAACCAATACCGCCATGCCTTTTACCTTGTTCGCCTGGGCCACCTTGTCGCTGGAAGCCGGGCTGACCGCCACCCTGAATTCCACCGCGCCCATGTTTGGCGCGCTGGTGGCCTGGCTGTGGTTAAAAGACAAAATAGCGCCTGCCACCATATTTGGTTTGGTGGTGGGCTTCACCGGGGTCTTCATCCTGATGTCAGAGAAGATTTCCGATGACGCGATGTTGCTGCTGCCCATTATGGGGGCCCTGTTTGCTTCTACCTGTTATGGCTTTGCCGCCTGCTATTCCAAGCTCTATGCCGCGGGCATGAAGCCGCTGGCGGTGGCTACCGGCAGTCAGGTTTATGCCGCTTTGCTGTTGATTGTTCCAGGCATTATCACCTGGCCAGAGGCGATGCCGTCGGTCAGTGCCTGGCGGGATGTGATTTGCCTGGGCATTGCCTGTACCGGTGTGGCCTATATTCTGTATTTTCGCATTTTATCCCGCGAAGGTGTCAGCAAGGCCTTATCGGTAACCTATCTGGTGCCACTGTTTGCCTTTATCTGGGGCTGGTGGTTCCTCGATGAGCAGGTTACCCAGAGCATCTTACTGGGTGCAGCGACAATTTTATTGGGTGTGGCACTTACCACCGGTGTGTTTAAGCTGCCGTCGAAATTCTGGTTTGCTAAGCCGGAAACTAAATAATAATCCGTGTGTAACCAAAACTTCTGAAAATCCATATTGACACAGCGCCTGGCGCTACAGTAATTTAAAAGGGAAATTGATACTTCTTGTCGGAGTGCCAGATTCTTCGGTGGTGGGTGATACCCACCGTTGAATTATTCTGGCTGAGATCGCAGTTGCGGGATCCGTGAACCTGACCAAGTTAATACTTGCGTAGGAAACAAGAAAGCAAGCTTCAAAACCCAGGAATAATCCAGTTCGGGCACTATCCAGGGCGTTTGTGGCGGCTTCCTGTCCAGCTTCTTCTTATTTCTGACAAGACCGATTTAACACAAAGAGGTCTTATCATGACAACCAATACAAAAAATGCGCGTCAGCGCCGCGCTGAAGCCGAAGAGTTTATTCAACAACTACGCGGCTATGATTATCCCAATTCCAAAAAGGTTTATGTAACCGGTACCCAACCTGATGTGCGCGTGGGTATGCGGGAAATTCATCTGGCCGACAGCCTGATTGGCGGCAGCGAAGAAAATCCACAATATGAGTCGAATGCACCAGTGCGGGTTTACGATACTTCCGGTGCCTACGGTGAACCTGATGTCGAAATTGATGTGCGCCTCGGCTTGCCAAGGCTCAGGGAAGGCTGGATTGCCCAGCGTCAGGACTGCGAAACTTTACCTGCACCCAGCGCCGGATTCTCTCAGCAAAGGCTGGCGGATGAAGGGCTGGATCACATTCGTTTCGAGCATTTACCCGCTATTCGCAGAGCCAGAACCGGGGCGAATGTCACTCAGATGCACTATGCCAGAAAGGGCATCATTACCCCGGAAATGGAATACGTAGCGATTCGGGAAAACATGGGCAGAGCCAAACTGGCCGATGAGATACGTGCCGCTCAGCAAAAAGGCGAGTCTTTTGGTGCCAGTATTCCCGAACAGATCACCCCGGAGTTTGTGCGACAGGAAATCGCCCGCGGGCGGGCCGTACTGCCCTGTAATATCAATCACCCGGAAAGCGAGCCGATGATCATTGGCCGGAACTTTCTGGTAAAGGTGAACGCCAATATTGGAAATTCCTCAGTGACCTCTTCTATCGAAGAAGAAGTGGAAAAACTGGTGTGGTCAACCCGTTGGGGGGCAGATACCGTGATGGATTTGTCCACCGGTCGTTATATTCACGAAACCCGCGAGTGGATTATTCGCAACAGCCCGGTGCCTATTGGCACAGTTCCCCTGTATCAGGCACTGGAAAAAGTGAATGGTGTTGCTGAGGATCTCACCTGGGAAATCTATCGGGATACCCTGATTGAGCAGGCCGAGCAAGGGGTTGATTATTTTACTATTCACGCCGGTGTTTTGCTCAGATACGTGCCCTTAACGGCAAAACGGGTGACCGGCATAGTATCCCGTGGTGGCTCTATTATGGCGAAATGGTGCCTGGCCCATCACAAAGAAAACTTTCTCTACACCCATTTTGAAGACATTTGTCAGATCATGCAGCAGTACGACGTCAGCTTTTCCCTGGGGGACGGCTTGCGTCCTGGCTCCATTGCCGATGCCAATGATGCAGCCCAAATGGGGGAATTATCCACGTTAGGTGAACTGACTAAAATTGCCTGGCAATACGATGTGCAGACGATTGTGGAAGGGCCGGGGCATGTACCCATGCAATTGATTAAGCACAACATGGAAGAACAACTTAATTTGTGTCACGAAGCGCCGTTTTACACCCTTGGCCCACTCACCACCGATATTGCGCCCGGCTACGATCACATCACCTCTGCTATCGGTGCAGCACAAATTGGTTGGTATGGCACTGCTATGCTGTGTTACGTGACACCCAAGGAGCATCTGGGCTTACCCGATAAACAGGATGTAAAAGAAGGGCTGATCACCTACAAGATTGCTGCTCATGCCGCCGATCTGGCGAAAGGCCACCCCGGAGCGCAGGTTCGCGATGATGCCTTGTCTAAAGCGCGTTTTGAGTTTCGCTGGCACGATCAATTTAATCTCAGTTTAGATCCGGAACGGGCACGGGAATACCACGATCAGACCTTGCCGCAGGAGTCTGGCAAGGTAGCGCACTTTTGCTCTATGTGTGGCCCTAAATTCTGTTCCATGAAGATCTCGCAGGATGTACGCGATTATGCCGCCGGATTGGGTGATGAAGTGATAGAGATCCAGATGCTGGATATTGAGGCTGAAATGCAACAAAAATCCGCGGAATTTAAATCCTCAGGCAGTGAGCTTTATCACCCGGTGAAATAAACCATGCAGATTGCAATATTAGGGTTTGGCTTGTTGGGGCGTTTGTGCGCCCTGCAACTCATGGGGCGGGCCAATCTAACCGTGTTCAGTGCTGATGATCCGGACATGCCGCAAGGGGCAGGTGCGGTAGCGGCGGCCATGTTGGCACCACTGGCTGAAGCGGTGCATTGTGCCGAGCCGCAATTGTTATCCCTGGGAAGGGAGTCGATGGCGCTCTGGCCGATGTTGCTGGCCAATCTGCCCAAACCGGTGTGGCTGCAACAGTCTGGTACGCTGGTGGTGTCCCATCATGCTGATGATGCGCTGTTGGCGGAGTTTCAGCAGCGTACATCCCGGTATCAGGACCAGGCCAACCCCTGGCTGAATCGGCCGGAAATTGCGCAGCTGGAACCTGACCTGCCGGGGCATTTCCGACGCGCCTTGTGGTTGTCGGGAGAGGGACAGTTAGACAATCGCAGCTTTTATCGCGCCAGTTTGCAGGCCTGCCAGCAAGCCGGGGTCACACTGTATTGGCAAACGGCGATGGATAACTTGTCCGCTCAGCAGTGGGCTTCGGAATGGACCAGGGGGCGTCTGGCCGGTCAGGCCTTTGATGCGGTGCTGGATTGTCGTGGTCTGGGGGCGCGCAAAACACTGGCCTTAAGGCCGGCAGTGGCCGTGGCGCATCAGGGCGAGTCACCACAGGTGCAACGAAATTTGCGAGGTGTGCGTGGCGAGATCATTCGCGTTTTTGCGCCAGATGTACAGCTTACCCGTCCGGTGCGTTTTATGCACCCGCGTTACCCGTTGTACATTGCCCCAAAGCCAGAGCAGCAGTTTGTGATTGGTGCCACGGAAATCGACAGTCAGGATGACTCGCCCATCAGTTTGCAATCCAGTATGGCGTTGTTATCAGCAGTCTATGCTCTGCACCCGGGCTTTGCCGAAGCCCGTATCCTCAACGCCCGCACAGGGTTGCGCCCGGCATTTAGCCATCATTTGCCGGTCATTTATCGCCATGGTCGGTACTTTAGTGTCAATGGCTTATTTCGACATGGTTATCTGCTGGGGCCGCTGTTCAGTAAGGCGTTAACTGCCATGGTTCTCGGTCATACCATACCGGAGTCCGTGGCACCATTTATCACCGATTGCAATCAGGAGTCATGATGCAAATTCGATTTAACGGTGAACTAATTCACACTGAGCATCACAGTCTTGATGCGTTTTTAGTCTCTATGGTAGACACCAAACAGGCCTTTGCCGTGTCAGTAAACGGCGATTTTGTGGCGAAACACAACTATCAGCACACTACTCTGCATGAGGGGAGCCAGATCGATGTGCTGTCACCCATGCAAGGCGGATAACAATGCTAAATGGCCACAATGACACCATCAAAAATAAGATTGAATCGTCAGAAATGTCTTACCCGCAATCACTTTTTAAGAACAGTCGCCTGCTTTTAGGCACGGCACAATATCCGTCTCCGAAACTGATGCAACAGGCAATCAATACGGCGCAACCTGCCATGGTGACAGTGTCTTTACGTCGTCAGGGCAGTATTGCCGGCGGGGCTGAGTTTTGGGATTTGGTAAAACAAACCGGGGTTCCGGTATTGCCTAATACGGCGGGCTGTCGCACCGCCAAAGAAGCCATTACGGTGGCGCAAATGAGTCGCGAGGTGTTTGCCACAGAACTGGTTAAGCTGGAGGTCACCGGCGATGATTACAATCTGCAACCGGACCCTTTTGCTTTGCTGGAAGCGACAACAGAGCTTATCAACCAGGGATTTAAGGTATTGCCCTACAGCACTGATGACCTGGTGTTGTGCCAGCGTCTGGTTGAGGCAGGGTGTCAGGTTGTGATGCCCTGGGGAGCGCCCATCGGCAGCGGCAAAGGTTTACTCAATCCCTATGCACTTAAAACCCTGCGGGCCCGATTGCCGGATGTGCATCTGATTGTCGATGCCGGCATAGGGAGTCCGTCGCATGCCTGTCAGGCTATGGAGCTGGGGTTTGATGCGGTGTTGTTAAATACCGCTGTGTCTCAGGCAGCTGATCCGGTGCGGATGGCGGGTGCATTTCGACAGGCAGTACAAGCCGGGCGAGACGCTTATCTGGCAGGACAAATGCAATCCCGGGAAACTGCCAGTCCATCCACTCCGGTATTGGGTACACCCTTTTGGCAACAATCATGAAAAGTGACAACAAACAGGCTTTTATCTGGGCTATTGGTGGTTCTGATTGTAACGCGGGCGCCGGTATTCAGGCGGACATCAAGGCGGCGCAGAAACTGGCAGTGTACTGCAGTACGGTTGTCACGGCGGTAACGGTACAAAACAGTCAGGGCGTGTCAGCCATTAATCCGGTGGCGATGGAGATATTCAGCGGCCAGATACAGGCGTTGGCACAGGATGGTTTGCCACAGGTTATCAAGATTGGTTTGTTGGCCAGCACAGAGCAGGTGTTGTGGTTGAGTGACTGGCTGCAGACGCTTGAGCAGCAAAATAAAAAACCGCAGGTGGTATTCGATCCCGTGGTGGTGGCCGGTGGCGGTGAACGTCTTACTCAACAGGATACCCGCCAGGCGTTGACTCAATTCCTGTTGCACCGCGTGGATGTATTAACCGCCAACTGGCACGAAGCACTTTGGCTGACGGATAGCCAGGGCAACCCGGATAGTGAAACCCTGTTAGGCAGGTTGCAGCAACTACCGGTAAACCGGGTGTTGTTAAAAGGCGGCCATGGGCCGAATTCTGGGCAAAGCATCGACTGGTTGCTGGACAAAAGCGACGTGTTGGCATTGAGCACTAAGCGCATAACAGGCGTCGATGCTCACGGCACGGGATGCACTATGGCCAGTGCACTGGCGGCTGCCTTGGTAAAAGGACTCCCGCTAAAAGAGGCGTTTGTG
This sequence comes from Planctobacterium sp. R6, assembly GCF_055755215.1. NCBI lineage: Bacteria > Pseudomonadati > Pseudomonadota > Gammaproteobacteria > Alteromonadales > Alteromonadaceae > Planctobacterium > Planctobacterium sp. R6. The sequence goes on along the minus strand of NZ_JBVTQY010000003.1, from coordinate 163,326 downwards.
CTGGCCAAAGCACTGGTTTTTCAGGGGATACAAAACCATTTGTCCATAGGGGACGGCGCGCCAAAGTTGGGCCTGCAAGCGCTGCGTTTTTCTGTTGAAAGCTTTCCGCAATATTATCCAGTACAAGAGGCGATACTACCAACCGCCGCTTTTGCCCGTTGCAACACAAAACAATTGGGGCTGTATCCTGTGGTGGATTCGCTGGTATGGGTCGAACGACTGTTAAATTATGGCGTTAAAACTTTGCAGCTGCGCATCAAAACCGGGGATATGCAATTTATCTCTGAGCAAATCCGCAAGGCCAATCAACTGGCCCGTGCTCACCAGGCCAGATTGTTTATCAATGACTACTGGCAGCTTGCCATTGAACATCATTGTTACGGCGTACATCTGGGTCAGGAAGACCTGGACTCGGCTGATTTAACCGCTATTCAAAAAGCGGGGTTACGTCTGGGTATTTCTACTCACGGCTATTATGAAATATTGCGGGCCATGTCGTTACGGCCCAGCTATATTGCCATCGGCGCGATATTTGCCACAAACACCAAAGATATGTCGGGACAGATTCAGGGGACAGAAAAACTGCATCATCTGGTGCAATTAGCGAAAGACTATTCGCTGGTGGCAATAGGGGGCATTAATCTGGCAAGAGCGCCTGAAGTATTGTCTACGGGAGTTGGCTCTGTCGCCGTGGTCAGCGCCATTACTCAGGCGCACGATCCGCAAGAAAGCGTTCGCCAGTTCCGGTCACTGTTGCAACAACAGGGTATCGCAAATGAGCCAGAGCAGTACTGATAAACGTTACGTGCGGCAAATGGTGTTGCCGCAAATTGAGCCGGAGGGACAGGCATTGATTGCAGCCAGTCATGTGCTGGTGGTAGGCGCAGGTGGCCTGGGGTGTGCGGCATTGAGTTTTCTGGTGGCTGCCGGAGTGGGGCAGATCTCCATCTGGGATGCGGATACTGTCAGTGCAACCAATCTGCCCAGACAACTCTTGTATCGCGCCGAAGATATTGGCCGTTTTAAGGTGGAGGCGGCAAAAACCCAATTACAGGGAATCAACCCCGATTGTCTGATTCAGGTGCAAAACCGGGCTTTTACGCCAGACGCTGACATAGTCGTCAAACCTCAGTTAGTACTGGATTGCTCGGACAATTTTAAAACCCGCTTTGACATTAACCAATGGTGTTTCCGAAATCAGGTGAACCTGGTGGGGGCGGCAGCATCGCAGCTGAGCGGGCAGCTGTGGTTGTGCCATCATGCTCAGCAACAATCCCGGCGAGGATGTTATCAATGCTTGTTTGGCGAGGGTGAATTGCCGGTCGAAAATTGCCTCAACCAGGGAATTTTAGGGCCCGTTGTGGGTACGATGGGCACAATGCAGGCCACGCAGGCGTTGTTAATCCTGGCCGGAAATAAATCAGAAAACCAATTTGTGCAGGTAAACTGGCAAACTCTGCAATGGCAAAACATGCATATTCATCAAAATACGCAGTGCTCCCTCTGTGCTTAGTTCTCCGGATTCATCAGCACTTACACGGGGTAACATAAAACTGTGGTTTCGGGAATGGCGGTTTGCTTCTAAAATCAGTATAGACCCAACACCTGAGGATTCTGTCGCGGCAGAACTGTTTTCTGACGCACTATTACATGAGCAACCAGCTTTATCAGAAGTTTACTATTGCCAGTGAACGCGCCTGGATCGTGGGGGATATCCACGGCCAGTACGAACTGCTGATTAAGCGTCTCGCGCAATTGGGGTTTGATCCACAACAGGGGGATCGCTTGTTTAGTGTTGGTGATCTTATCGATCGTGGACCTGACTCACTGAAAACCCTGCAGCTTCTGAACAAACCCTGGTTTTATGCGGTAATGGGCAATCACGAACAAATGTTGCTCAAAGGACTGGATGCCATGGCAGGCAAAGGCAATATTGCTGATATTCTCAACTGGCAAACCTTCAATGGTGGCGACTGGTACCATCCTAAATCCGATATGGCACTCAAAGTGGCTGCCATGTTGGAGAAAGTAAAATCCCTGCCCATGGCTATCGAGCTGGAAACCGAGTCAGGACGCATTGGTATCGTGCATGCGGCTGTGCCGGGAAATCAGTGGCTCAGACAGGACAGTTTAGCCGCTGCAGATATTCAAAAGCACCTGCTATGGTACCGCGACAATGCGTTACTGGCACGCCAGTATCAGCAGCCGGAAGTGACTTCCAGTCCGCAGCAACGGGAAGCTCATCAGGTGTCCGGTATCGACAAAGTGGTGGTGGGGCACACTATTATGACAGGCGGCAATCCGGTGTATCTGGGTAATACTTTGTATCTGGATGTGGGGGCCGCTAATGGCACTACACCGGCGGTGATGTCAGCCCAAAAAGTGCTGCAAATCCACACTCAGGGTTCGGTTACTCTCTCCTGAAAAGTAAGCGAAGGCCGCAAAGCATACCTTATCTGCCAAATTGGCGACGGCTTTTCATTGCAGGGTGAGTTGCATTCGTTACAATAAGCACAATTTTTTGCAAAGGATGAGTTATGTCAGTTTCTGCCGTTGTTTTGGCTGCCGGTAAAGGCACCCGTATGAAGTCAGAGTTACCCAAAGTGTTACATCCCATCGCGGGCAAGCCCATGGTGCAACACATTATTGATACTCTGGGCGAAGTGGGCGCAGCACAAATCAACCTCATTTATGGTCATGGCGCAGAGCAACTGCAATCCGCATTAGCGCATAACAGCCTAAACTGGTGTTTACAGGCAGAACAATTGGGTACGGGCCATGCAGTTATGCAGGCTGTCCCGCATATTCAGGATGACGACGATGTCTTGATTCTGGTGGGCGATGCGCCCCTGATCAAAGCCGAGACCTTGCAGTCGTTGATAGCCACTAAAGCAGAAGCAGATTTGGTGTTGTTAACCGTAGTGCTGGATGACCCGACCGGCATGGGGCGCATTGTGCGTGATGGTGATCAGGTAAAAGCCATTGTTGAGCACAAAGATGCCAGTGCAGCACAACGACAAATACAGGAAATTAACACCGGTATCATGATCATGGGTGGTGCTGATCTGAAGCGCTGGCTGGGCCAACTGGAAAACAACAACGCGCAGCAGGAATATTACCTCACTGACGTCATTGCTATGGCCGCAGAAGAAAACAAGGTGATAAAAGCCACGCAGGCCAGCTCGGCAGTAGAAGTAGAGGGCATTAACAATCGGGTGCAACTGGCCAAGATTGAGCGGGCTTATCAATGGCAACAGGCGCAAACATTGATGCTTAATGGTGTTAGCCTGGCCGATCCTAACCGCATCGACATTCGCGGTGACGTGAGTACCGGCACAGATGTCAGCATCGACGTGAACGTAGTGTTGGAAGGCAAGGTTGTCTTAGGTAATAAGGTAAAAATCGGTGCGAATTGTATTCTCAAAGACTGTGAGATTGCTGATGGTACGGTAATCGAGGCCTTTTCCAGTATTGAACAGGCAGTGGTTGGTACCGACTGTAACGTCGGACCATACGCACGCCTGCGCCCCGGTTCAGTGATGAAGGCCAAAGCCAAAGTGGGCAACTTTGTGGAGATGAAAAAAACCGAGTTGGGTGAGGGCGCCAAGGCCAATCACCTGACTTATTTAGGCGATGCCACTGTGGGCGCGGGCGCGAATATCGGGGCCGGCACCATTACCTGCAACTATGACGGCGTTAATAAATTCAAAACCGACATTGGCGAAGGGGCTTTTATCGGCTCCAACAGTTCGCTGGTGGCTCCGGTGACTATTGGCAAAGATGCGACAGTAGGTGCCGGCTCGGTTATTACCAAGACCGTCGAAAGTGAACAACTGGCCATTGCCCGCGGTAAGCAGCGCAATGTCACTGGCTGGGCGCGCCCGGTCAAAAAATAAGTGCTACACCTTTCAGGTATCAGGCCGGGCTTTTTCAGTCCGGCCTTTTTTAGTGCTTTTCTCACCAGGATGAGAGCATGAATACTTGTTTTATGACCACAAAGTCCAGAAACTAAATATTCCTTTTTTAAAGTAAAGCCAAAGTGACTCTTATATGGATTCAGTAAGGTCAGCGTTTGTTCGAAGTACAAAACCCTATTCCCCTTTACGCGTAGTCGGCGCCCCGACAATGATATTAATTAAATGGTAGTGCTTTAAATTAGACGCCGGCGTCGAAAAAAGCCTATCTACCATTAAACTCAACTAAGAAATCTTAGGGCTGGTTGGTAGTCCCGCCTCAAAATTTCTGGGCAAATCCAAATTAATTAGCTTTTGGCTCTGATTAGAGCTGGCAATGTTCGAATGTTGCTCAAAAAAGTTTTCCAAGTTAACCCCTGTTTTACCTGCCAGTTCGGCTATTTTTGCTTGCATTAAGTTTCGTTTTGAATAATATGTTTCGAAACGAAACTTAAGGTGCTTGTTTTGAAACGTAATACCCAGCAACGTCGTCGCCAGATTGTCTCTGCATTGGAGCAGCGAGGTGAACTCAGCGTTGAACAAATGGCCAGAGAATTTGCCACTTCAGAAGTAACCATTCGAAAGGATTTAGCAGCTCTGGAGCAAAGTGGTTTGGTATTGCGTCGTCACGGCGGCGCGATCCTTTCTCCGGGTGAAAGCAAAGAAGTAATTGAAGAAGTTTCAAAGCGAAAGATAGCGATTGCTAAAGCTGCGGCTGAGTTGATTCAGGATCACGATCGCATATTGATTGATTCCGGTACCACCACTCATGCCCTTGTGCCTTTTTTAAAGAACAAACGCGGCCTGGTGGTGATGACTAACTCCATGAATACCGCACAGGAAGTACTGGAGCTGGAGCCGGAGCCTACGCTATTGATGACAGGCGGTACCTGGGATGTGCAAAGCCAGTCGTTTCAGGGCGCGATGGCAGAACAAATGGTGACCTCCTACAACTTTGATGTGGCATTTGTAGGGGCTTCGGGTGTGGATCTGGCCAGAGGCACCACCACCTTTAACGAGTTTACGCAACTGACCCTCGCCATGACGCGGGTAGCAAAAACCGTGGTGGTGTTAGCGGAATCAGAAAAGTTTGAGCGCAAGATGCCTAATTTAGAGTTGCCGTGGCAGCAAATCTCGCAACTTATAACCGACGATCAACTGGGCGATGATGCGGTGAGTCAGCTACAAAGCAATCATGTAGCGGTAACCCGCGTCGCCGTTTAACGAACAAAATTAACAACGAGAGAAATACTATGTGTGGAATAGTGGGGGCAATTGCAGAACGGAATGTCGTGCCTATTTTGGTGGAAGGTCTGCGCAGGCTGGAATATCGCGGTTATGATTCCGCCGGTGTCGCGGTCATTACCGAAAACAACAGCCTGCAACGGGTACGCCGGGTGGGTAAGGTAAAAGCCCTGCAAGATGCCATCAAAGAGTCTCCGGTAAAAGGTGCGATTGGTATTGCCCATACCCGTTGGGCTACTCATGGCGGTGTGACGGAAAGCAACGCCCACCCTCATTTTTCAACTGACCGAATTGCTGTAGTACACAACGGTATTATCGAAAACTACGAGCCACTCAGTAGCAGGCTGAGCAGTGAGGGTTACACCTACGAAAGCCAGACCGATACCGAAACTATTGCTCATACCATTCACCACAAAATGCAAACCAGCAGCGATTTGCTCAAAGCCGTGCAGGAGAGTGTAGACGGTTTTCACGGTGCTTACGGTACCGTGGTTATGGACCTGGAAGATCCTGAAAAGCTGGTGGTTGCGCGCTCCGGTAGTCCACTGGTTATTGGCCTGGGTATTGGCGAAAACTTTATCGCCTCCGATCAGTTGGCGCTGTTGCCGGTAACCCGCCGTTTTATCTTTTTAGAAGAAGGCGATGTGGCCGAAGTAACCCGTACCGAAGTACGTATCTTTGATAAAGGTGGCGAAGCTGTTACCCGCGAAATCCACGATTCAGAAGTGGAGCACGACGCCGGTGATAAAGCGGGCTACCGCCACTACATGATGAAAGAGATCTACGAGCAACCCATTGTTACCCGCAATGCTCTGGAAGGTCGTTTGTCAGACAATGATTTATCTACTGATTTATTCGGGCGACATTCGGAAGAACTGCTGAGTCAGGTACAACACGTGCAAATCGTCGCCTGTGGTACCAGTTACCATGCTGGCCTGGTGGCGCGTTACTGGTTGGAAGAACTGGCTAATGTCTCCTGTAACGTGGAAATTGCCTCCGAGTTTCGCTACCGCAAATCCCATGTACACAGTAACAGTCTGCTGCTGACCATTTCTCAGTCCGGTGAAACCGCAGATACCCTTGCAGCACTGCGCTTATCTAAAGAGTTGGGTTATCTCACCAGCTTAACTATCTGTAACGTACCGGGTTCTTCTATGGTACGTGAATCGGATCTGGCCTACATGACCAAAGCCGGTGCGGAAATTGGTGTTGCTTCTACCAAAGCCTTTACCACTCAGCTGACAGCCTTGTTGTTGTTTACTCTGAAACTGGGTCAACTGAACGGTTTGGCTAAAGAGAAGCAGCAAAAGATTATTCATGCCCTGCACACCTTGCCCAGCAAGTTAGAAGAAGTGTTAAACCTGAATAGCACCATCGAAAAGCTGGCACCGGAATTTGCTAATAAGCATCACTCACTGTTTCTCGGCCGTGGCGAGCATTATCCCATTGCAATGGAAGGGGCGTTAAAGCTTAAAGAAATCTCCTACATCCACGCGGAAGCCTACGCCTCTGGCGAATTAAAACACGGTCCGCTGGCACTGATCGACGATGAAATGCCGGTGATCGTGGTTGCTCCTAACGACCAGTTACTGGAAAAACTGAAGTCCAACGTGGCCGAAGTACGCGCCCGTGGTGGCATCATGTATGTGTTTGCCGACAAAGACGCCAACTTCCAGAGCGACGACACCATGCGGGTGATTAACGTCCCTCACGTTGACGACATCATTGCTCCCATGGTGTACACAGTACCGCTGCAACTATTGTCCTACCATGTCGCCATCATTAAAGGCACCGACGTAGATCAACCTCGTAACCTGGCTAAGAGCGTGACAGTGGAGTAGAAAAAAAGGCCGAAAGGCCTTTTTTGTTCCAGAGGGCTAAAGGGGGTGATACGATCACCCCAAGATTAAAACACTTTAATCAAGATTCAGGGTTAAACACATTATTATTCAACACTTAGGGGGCAACTGCTCTATGGGTACCGGGCGTATTATTGCCTGTGAAGAATAATTCTTCACAGGCAGGTTCTGCTGGGAGTCCATTGTTATTTCTTCATTTAAACGTTCGTAAGAAACCATGTCGGGAACACAACTATCAACTCCTTTTGCTGGTTAGGTTCTGAAATTCACCTCATTGTTGGTTTTGTCCATCTGTTTTTTGTCTTTGATTTTTGCCACTGGATAAAACGGAATATAACAGTATAATTATTTTAACTTGTACAAAAATTTGGATAATTATGAGTGGTAAGGCATTTTCTCATGCACAAGAATTTAAAGGCGCTTTTCTTGCTCACATGGCAGCACGGCTTGACACGCTGATCTGTGAGCAATGTAAAGTATTATTCGAGGATGCCGGTATTAAAGCACCCGTAACTTCGATGTCTATCTTTGTGTTTTTGATGAAGTATGGAGAGGGGTCTATTAGTGACATTTGCAAAATAGGTGGTCAGTCACATCAGCTTACGGCGAGTCGAATAAAGGCCCTGATCCAACTTGATATGGTGGAACTCAAAAAGGACGAAACAGACAAGCGTAAACAGTTAGTTGCCTTTACGCAGAAGGGTTTGAACGAAGTGGACGCAATCGCAGAGGCTTTGAAATCCGTTTCTTTGGTATTCGAAGATTTAAACCGCGAATTGGGTGTTGATTTGCTTTTAAAGCTTGAAGAAGCTGAAAGATCTCTAACCAGGTTTCCACTAAACGAGCGTATTCAGGAGCTGGAGACAGGTTTATGACTATAGCACGCAACTTATTTGCATTGCTTTTGTCACTGTCAATGAACAATCTGGCACTCAGCAATGAGACCAGTGACTGCCCTACGGGAATATACAAAGGTGACCATACCTTCACCGTGAAATACTTAAAGCAGGTGACTAAAACTAAAATGCACCCAGCATTTGTTTTCCCTGACGGTCAGCGAGGATTGGTTGACCCTGCCACTAATACAGTGTGTACAAACAAACTGATAACGTTTGGCGATGGTGAACACTACGAGTATACGCAACTTGAAGAGAAGGACATTTGGTTTTTTAGTCAACAGACCAGGTTGCGTGGCCGTCTACTTTTAGTCGATGACAATCCGTCGGTACCATTGGTGGTTATCGTCCATGGCTCCGAATCGTCAGGTATGGTTGGTAGCTCCTACATGCCTTATATGTTAGCCGCACAGGGGCTGAATGTGTTTTTCTATGACAAAAGGGGGACAGGCTACTCAGACGGAGAATATACCCAAGATTTTGAACTCTTGGCTGCGGATGCAAGTACAGCAATGTCACAGGCTAAACTTTTGCTCAATAATGTCCCTCAAAGCGCAGGATTTATCGGATTTAGCCAGGGGGGCTGGGTAGCACCTATGGCGGCCAGATTGGCTAATGCAGACTTTATCACAGTAGCTTATGGGCTTATGTTATCTCCCGTAGAAGAAGACGCTGAACAGGTTTATAAAGAGTTAATTGAATATGGATTTAGTGGCCCGGAATTATCTCACGCAAGGTTGCTCACTGATGCTGCGGCAAAGTTGGTCTCCTCCAGATTTACAGAAGGTCAAACTGAGCTTATATCACTACGTAAGAAATATTCGGCGGAGCCGTGGTACAAAGTCATCGAAGGTGAATTCACCGGTGAGATACTCAGAGCATCCAATAATGCACTGGAAACAGGCAATGTCGGTGATTTGAAACATGCACAAATTAACTGGCTGCACGATCCGGTTTCCGTGCTAAAAACCCTTGATGTCAGGCAGGTTTGGTTGCTGGCCGGTGAGGATAGAGAAGCGCCAGTGGAGTTAACAAGAAAACGCTTGCTCAATGTTAAAAAGCAAGGGAAGGATTTGACCTTGTTCGAGTTTCCAGATACCGACCATGGAATGATAGAGTTTACCGAGAATGCACAGAAACAGAGGGTATACACTAACTATGCAAGTGGATATTTCAAATTGCTTGCTGATAGTGCGAAAGGCACTTTCTCCGGTCAATACGGTAATGCGAGACGTTGGGATTAATTTGAACAGGTCAGTATCCGATTTCTTTCATCTAAAGCAGTAGCTTAAGTTCCCTGTAGGGATACGCGGACTGTTCACTATTACCACCTCTTAGCGATTGGTGGCAGGTAATTGGATCTTCATTAAGAAAACAACTCGAAAATGTTATATCAACAGTGCCTGGCTGGCTTCCTGAGATGGACGTTTACCAGACACTGTTAGGAGTATCGGCCCCTGTTACAGGGACTCTTCGCTCCTGTCGGTTGCGATTGGTGGGCTTTCTACAAAACTTGTAATCTGTTGATACTCTAATTCTGACAAGTTAATTTTGGTGGCACCCAGCACCGCTTCAAGTTGCGCCGTATTTTTGGCCCCCAAAAGGGGAGCGGTAACTGCCGGGTTGTTAATAACCCAGGCAATTGCCAGAGCTTCAGGGCTACAACTAGCATCCTTAGCGAAAGCGGTAAATCTTTTAACTTGTTCAAGATACTTCAAATCCTCATAGCGAGCACGATACATAGGATCATTTACTAATCTACCATCTTGTGGATTAACTCTGTCTAAATACTTGCCTGTTAGCATTCCTCCTGCGAGTGGACCATAGGTAATTACGCCCAACCCTTCATGTAACGCCATTGGCATTAACTCTACTTCGCATTGACGCTTTAAAAGATTATACATAGGCTGAATACAGGCTATCTGTATGTGGTTATATTTGGACGCGATAGCTAATGCCTTCATGACTTGCCAGGATGCAAAGTTACTGATACCGACATAAAGTATTTTCCCTTGTTGCGTAAAAAGATCTAATGTCGATATTGTTTCTTCCAATGGCGTTTCGCTGTCAAATGCATGCATGTAGAAAATATCTATGTAGTCGGTTTGTAGCCTCCGCAATGAGTTGTGGAGTTCGTTTCTCAGATTCAATCTGCTTAGGCCACGTTCATTTGGGAGTTCGCTGGTGGGGTAATATGCCTTGGTACTCAGGATAATCTCGTGTCGATGTGAATTTATCAGCCGTCCCAGGATGCTTTCGGATTCACCATTGGCGTATACGTTTGCGCAGTCAAAATGGTTGATACCAGAGTTTCGTGCCATTGCATAAATTTCGCGGCTCTCTTGCTCACTGGCACCATCCCCGAAAGTCATAGTTCCCATGGCTAAAGAAGAGACTTTAAGCCCACTATTACCAAGGTATTTATATTTCATATTTCGATCCTCTCTGGTATTTGATGTTATGAATCATAGGTCGGTTTGTGTAAAAAGATAGCCAGCGCGATCAGAGCGAGTCCGGCGATCTCAAGGGGTGTAGGTATTTGATACAGAACTACTGCCCCAACGAGCGCAGCCACAAATGGTAAAATTGACAGGTAGATGCTGATACTTTCCCGAGGAAGTCGCTGAAGAATCAATTGATCCAGTAAATAAGGAATGAGCGAAGATGCAAGTCCAATTGCGATACACACTAAAATTAACCAGAGTGACACTTCTACTTTGCTGAGGTCGCCGATGCTGAAAGGTAAAATGATTAAGCTGCTAAAACAAAACGACATTGTGAGTAAATGAATATCTGGCATTTTTCGGGAGAGGGAAATGTTTTTAACTATTGATATGTACAGGCCGAAACTAATGGCGTTGGCAATCGCCCAGAAGATGCCTTCAATGTTAGTTTGATATTGCCCCTTAAAAAGGAAATTGACACCAAGCACTGATAAAACAATAGCGATAAAGTTAATGGGCTTTTTAGTCGCGCAGACTGTCAGCAAAACAGGGGCCAGAAACTCAATTGCGGCCACCGTACTTAGTGAAAGGCGATCAATTGCTTTGTAAAAGGAAATATTCATGATTGCTAAACTTGCACCTAAGTAAAGTGCTGAAGACAAAGTTGCCCGGTCTTTTGAGAATACTTTTCGTTTGAAAGTAAATAACAGAAACAACAAGACCAGAGCAGAGGAAAGGTTTCGTATTAAAGCCATACCCATTGTGCCAACCTGGCTAAACAACAAATATGCCAGGCCAGGAGCAACATAATGGAAAAGTGCGCTTATCGTTAAGCATGCGAAGACGCTGTAGTTGGTTATCAACACCGAATAGTGATCCTAAACAAAAACGGTAAATCATTATCTACCAGTGTCTTTAGTCAAAACATTGAGTATCTGTACTTTATTGAGTTTAATGGCTTATTTTGAAAGGCAATTTATAGCATTTCCCTAACCTTACTTTTTTGCTCTAAATGAGCCTGAACAGGTAAAAATTATTGCGTTGCAGGGTAATTTCCTAAGCAGGAAAAAGAGCGAAACATCATCCAAACAGTGGGGGTAACCTCGCCTGGAATGGCGATGCCTGAACTACGGAAGTATGAGTTTTTGCGATAGGGAGTAAGCTATCAATTAGTGATTCCAAATCCTTAATTTCCTTGAAGTGGGCTTTGGCCACAAAGCAGTCGTCGCCTGTTACTCGCTCACACTCGGTAATATTCGGCGATTTTTCGAGAACTTCTACGACCTTGTTTAACAGTCCTGGCAAAGGGTTAATACGTATCCAGACCGAGAACATAAAACCCAGGCACGTTGGGTCTACGGTGATTGTGTAGCGATTGATAACGCCTGCATCTTCCAGTTTTAAAATTCGCTCGGTAGCGCTTGGAGAAGACATTTTGAGTCGTCGTGCTATTTCCGCGGTGGGGGTCCGGGCGTTTTCGACCAGGATATTGAGTATCTGTACATCAACAAAATCAAGCTGTGAAACTACCTTTTTAATTTTCTTCATACTCTTCTCAACTATATGAGCAATCACTTTAAATCAATTTACACAATATAATATACAAATAGTTGTACAAATAAAAATATTTATGCCAACATTTCTATGAAACGAAAGTGCTCAGTTGAAAACAATTGAGGTGTTCATTTGTGATGCTTAGAGAACAAATCCTTATTAACTGACTCAATTCAAATTAGGATAAAAGAGATTGAACTACGACAATTCATTCAAGCCTTTTGAGGTCAGTTATCTTCAGGTTTCAGAGCTTCATACTGTTCGATATCAACTGTACGGCAATCCAAAGGGACAACCTATTTTGTTTCTTCATGGAGGGCCCGGACTGGGCATTTTGCCAGACCACGCGCGATTCTTTGATCCATGTGCTTATTGTGTTGTACTACCGGATCAGCGTGGTGCAGGACTCAGCAAGCCAGTTGCATCATTGGAGTCAAACACTACCTGGGACCTGGTTGAGGATATTGAACGCCTAAGATTACACCTGGGAATTGAGTCCTGGGTGGTTTCCGGAGGAAGTTGGGGTAGCTTACTCGGTCTTGTTTATGCCATAAATTTTCCTGATTCTGTCGTTGGATTGATCCTGCGTGGCGTCTTTCTTGGTCGTCAAGAGGACACCGACTGGCTTTACAGCGGAGGTGGTGCTGCAAAAATTTTTCCTGAAGCCTGGGCGCAATTCAGAGCAATTGTGAAGGAAAATGAAGAATCTCAGACTATTGAGGCGTATCACAAACTGTTGAACCATTCAGATAGCTATATCGCTATGAGGGCAGCAAAAAGCTGGGTTCAATATGCTAATAACACAATGAATATGCTGCCTGATGAAGAAGGCTTAAATAGCACATTAACTGAACATCAAGCTTTAGCCTTGGCGCGAATAGAATGTTGGTATCATAAGAATCACTTTTTTTTACCTACCGGAAACTACGTTTTAGAAAACATCAATAATCTAAATAAGATACGATGCCACATAGTGCATGGGCGATATGACGTTGTATGTAACCTCGGCCAGGCATATCTGCTGCATAACAAGTATTCGGGTTCAACACTCTCAATTGTTCCGAATGGTGGTCACTCGCCATTCGAGAAACCAATGCTTGATGCTTTGACCGGGGCGACGAACGATTTCAGGTTTCAACATTAACCTGTAGTCCCAATTTTTTATTAATTTATGGAATAGCGATGAGCACAATAAGAATAGTTACACCAAATGACCTCGAACTTTTAACATGCTTTTCTTTGATGTCACAGTTACGACCGGGATTGTCTCAGAGCGACTATCTGACAACGGTTAAGAGCATGTATGCAGAAACTAATTATTTATTGATAGCGCTATACGACAATGATGAGGTCGTGTCTGTTGCGGGCTTTAGAGTTTCGCATTGGTTGCACACAGGGAAATATTTGGAAATTGAGGACTTCATCACCTCTGAGCAGCATCGTTCAAAGTCTTATGGAAGTCAGGTTTTTGAGTGGTGTAAGAATTACGCGATACAGCAAAACTGTCGTCAGATACGACTTGTATCTGGAGTCACCAGGGAAAAAGCCCACAAGTTTTATCGCAACAAAGGTATGGAGTTCGAGGCTAAGTACTTCTCCCTCAATTTACAATCTTAGACTCATTGAGATGCAATTGATTTTTATCAGCCAGGAAAAGCTGTTAAACATCAATGTGTTAAATTAAATGTAATTACAATCAATCGCTATTAGCCCTGGCCAGTCATACTGGCAAATGCTTAAAGCCACGGGCTGTTGAAACAAGTGAAACGCAAAATAGCCTGCTTTCCAATGTCAAACCGGCAATGAAAATTACACGCAGCTGTTAATCGGACAAGATTATAGCTCGTTGAACTCGCGCTCTTTGTCTTTCATCCAGATTTCAACGGCTCCCGGTTTAGTCATCAGGTCCTGCATAGACTGCATCGCCTCAATGTGAGGGTTATCACCAGACTTGATTTTCTCGACACAGTGCTCTTTACTCATTTGAGCCAGTTCGGCAAATGAATTTGCAGAAAAAAGCTCGTCGCAAGCTCCGCCTAGTTGTTTACATGTCATTGATTTCATTGTTTTAATCCCAAAGTGTCGTGAGGTAAATACGCGAAACACTGTATCTTAATTTGCGACCAATAAGAGCTAAAAATATGAGTCTAATCTGAAAAATAAACTAATTTTTTTAGGTCATATCTGAAGCATTGAAGTTCTTCCATTGTCCACACGTGTCTTTTCCCGCATTCCCTTATTTTGAATTCAGGGATAGCAACGCCAAACAAGCCTTTATCCGCTAAGTATCTATTTGGGTAAGCAAAAACCCGTGTTAATACTGTCGTGCAAGTTATCCTGAAAATCAGGCTTTTTAACTTATTTGGGAAAATTTTTCTGATTGGTTGGTCGCTGTTGCCTGCGTCAGGTGATATGCTGTTGCCCATATTTCAACGTCAATTGTGTTTTATTTTCTGTGCGCCCATTAGTGATTAGTTTGTTGATCTTGTCTGTATTGTGTCAGTCGCTGTTGGCGGTGGCACAGTCGGTGGATTTGCATACCTATGATGCAGAACACGTGCAAACCTCTCATGATCACAGCCAGGATACCAAGCCATCTGTTGATCAGCATGGTGCTGAAGATAGTGAACACAATGTGGCGGATTGTCATCATTGTGGGCATTGTACCGGCACTCACCTGAACTGGTTATCCGGCACCCTGGATACGCCATTGATCTGTTTTTCTGCCTCTCAGGCAACGGAAATCCCACTTCATAATCTGCCCCTGCGATGGCAGGAGTTTTTGCGCCCTCCTATCTCTTAAACCGTCCTTCAAAACACATACGCAGCGTTACAGCCGCTGCACAACGGTTTTTATTAAGAGAGTTAAATTATGACATTTTCCATTAAAACGATGGCGATCACGCTATGTGCTGCCTGTTTTAGTCTTCAGGCTTTGGCCAACCAGGCGCATCATCATCAGGACGCTGAGTCAGAACATAATCCCGAGGTTTTACCGGCAGATACCCATGACAATCATGGCGATCATCAAACCGATACCCAAAGTATTCAACTAACCGCGCAACAGATGGCAATGGCGCAGATTAGTGTCAATGCAATTTACCCACAGGTGTACGCCTTTGAGGTGTATGCTCCCGCTGAAATCCGGGCCAATGGTTACAGTTCATATCTGATCTCCCCGAGAGTGGACTCGGTGGTGATGAAACGCCATGTTTCGCTGGGTGAACAGGTAGAAAAACAACAGCCGTTAGTGACCCTGTTCAGTGAAACCGTGGCACAGGCGCAGGCCGACTATCGTTTAGATTATGCTGAGTGGCAACGGGTTCGTCATATGCAAACGGCCACGGTAAGCCAAAAACAGCTCAGCGAAGCGCAAACCCGATTTGTGGCGGCCCGGGCTAAATTACTGGCGTTTGGTTTAGACGAACAAGCCCTGACGGAGTTAACCAAAGACAACGCTTCGCCGCTGGGGGAATATACCCTTTATGCCGCTCAGGCCGGTTCGGTTTTAAACGATGATTTTCAACAGGGGCAGCGGGTTCAGGCTGGTGAAGCGCTGCTGACCTTGGCAGATGAAAGCAATTTGTGGGTGGAAGCCCGGTTATCTGCGAATTCCAGATTAGACATTCCGCCGGGAGCCCGGGCCAGGATCAGCATTCAGGGAAAATCCTATGCCGCAAATGTCATTCAGGAAGCGCATACCGTTGACCAGGTAACGCGCACCCGAGTTGTTCGTTTGCTAGTTAGCAATGAAGCACATGAACTGCATTCCGGAATGTTTGCTGATTGCTTTTTTCAGTTTGCAACGCAGCAGGCCGTTATGGCCGTGCCCGATTCGGCACTGTGGCGCAATGCAGAGGGACACTGGACGCTGTTCCTGCAAGAAGCGCCCGGCGAGTTTGTGGCCACGGAAGTAAAACCGGGGCGGCGTTTTGGTGAATACCGGGAAGTCTCAGGCCTGGCAGAAGGTACAAAGGTGGTGACTGAAGGGGCCTTTTTTGTGGCCTCTGAGCAAGCTAAATCGGGTTTCGAACCGCACAATCACTAACGGCAAAGGGAGTTTGTTATGTTACGTACATTGATAATCAGTGCGGTGAAATTCCGGCTGCTGGTGGTACTGGGGTTACTGGTGGTTATTCTGATGGCAGTCAAATTACTGCCCAAGATCAATCTGGATGCGTTTCCGGATGTGACCAACGTACAGGTCACCATCAATACTGAAGCCCCCGGACTGGCGTCTGAAGAAGTTGAACAGTTAATTACCTATCCAATAGAGGCCGTTATGTACGCGCTGCCGGATGTGGTGGAAGTTCGCTCGGTATCAAAAACCGGGCTTTCCGGGATCACTGTGGTGTTTGCCGATGATGTCGATATTTATTTCGCCCGGCAATTGGTGTTTGAGCGGCTGCAAACGGCACAAACCCTGATCCCGGAGGGAGTAGGTGTGCCACAAATGGGGCCCAATACCTCGGGGCTGGGGCAGGTGTTTCAGTATTTATTGTTATCCGAATCGGAAGCCGAAATCAGCAGTGCACAATTGCGCAGTTTAAATGATTGGGTGGTAAAGCTATTGCTGATGCCAGTGGATGGCATTACGGATGTGTTGTCTTTTGGCGGAGCCGTGCAGCAATATCAGGTCAACCTTAACCCCACCCGGTTGTTGTCATATGGATTGCAACAAAGCGATGTGGTGGCGGCACTATCGCGAAATAATAGCCAGACAGGGGGCTGGTACATGAACCGCGGTCAGGAGCAACTGGTCATTCGCGGCACGGGATGGCTTAGCCATGGCGCCGAGGGTTTGGCGCAAATTGCTCAGATCCCGGTAGCCACCATTGAAGGCGTGGTGATCAGGGTTGCCGATGTCGCTGCTGTACAAATGGGCAGTGAAATCCGTCAGGGCGCAGTGTCCATGACACGCCGAACTGCCGACGGCCAATCACAGCCGTTAGGGGAGGTGGTTTCGGGTATCGTGCTAAAACGCATGGGAGCCAATACCAAAACAACCATAGATGCTATCGAGCAGCGCCTGGCACTGATTCAACGCGCATTGCCGGAGGGCGTTACTATCCAGCCGTTTTACGACCAACGCTCGCTCATTGAAGCCGCGGTCAACACTGTGGTCGAAGCCCTGGCCATGGCATTCGTATTGATATTGGTGGTGCTGTTTTTGTTTCTGTTAAATCTTAGCGCTACGCTGCTGGTGATTATATCAATTCCGTTGGCATTGGCGATTGCATTGATGTTGATGAGTTATTATGGCATCTCAGCCAACTTAATGTCGCTAGGCGGGCTGGCTGTTGCGATTGGCATGCTGGTGGATAGCTCGGTGGTGGTGGTGGAAAATATTTTCAGGCGATTGCAACACCAGGAAACGCCCTCGATACAACAGCAGGGGGTGATCAGTCAGCGGGTACGCGACGCGGTGGTTGAGGTGGCTAAGCCGGTACTGTTTGCCACCAGTATTATCATTTTGGTTTTTATGCCGCTGTTTAGTTTTGAGGGCGTGGAAGCGAAATTGTTCGAGCCGATGGCGGTGAGTATTATTTTGGCGCTGTTGGCCGCGGTATTTATCGCTTTGTTGGTGTTACCGGCGCTGGCAACCTTGCTATTCAGACAAGGCGTGAGTGCAAGGCAGACTCCGGTATTGTCTGCGCTGGAGCTGGGTTACCGCAGGGCGGTACAACAGGTTATGCGCGTTCGCGGCTGGTTGTTGGCTGCCGTGCTAATGCTGGTTGTGCTGTCAGCGGGATTACTGACTCAGATTGGCAGCGAGTTTGCTCCGGAGCTGGAAGAAGGCACGATAAACCTGCGGGTGACTCTGGCACCTTCAGCAAATCTGGAAACGGCGTTGGATGTGGCTGCGAAATTGGAGGCACAGTTGCTGACGTTTCCTGAGGTCAGTTATGCGCTAAGTCGCATAGGTCGGGCTGAACTGGGCGGCGATCCGGAACCGGTCAACAATATCGAAATTTACATCGGTTTGTTACCTGTCACGCAGTGGACTTCTGCCCGGACGCGCTCCGAATTACAAGTATTGATGGCCCAAAAACTCAGTGTATTTCCCGGCTTGCTACTGAATTTTTCGCAACCCATTGCTACCAGAGTGGATGAATTACTGTCGGGGGTAAAAGCACAACTGGCGGTTAAACTTATGGGCCCGGACTTATCCCTGTTGGCAACTAAAGGGCAACAAATGGAACAATTGGTATCCGCCATTCCCGGTACCTCGGATGTGGCACTGGAACAAATTCAGGGGGAAGCGCAACTGGTGGTGCAGCCAGACAGGCGTCAGTTGTCCCGTTACGGTATTGCTGTGGCTGATCTGATGGCGGTGGTCAGAGATGGATTAGGCGGTCAGGTGGCCGGACAGATCATCAAAGCGAACGAGCGCTACGATATTTATGTGCGCATCGATGCCCGATACCGGCAATCTCCGGAAGATATCGAAGCGTTGCGACTGCTTTCACCGGGTGGCGCCTGGGTGCAGGTGGGGGATGTTGCATCCGTGCAGATTCAGTCGGGGCCACCGCAAATTCGTCGTGATGATGTACAACGGCGAGTGGTCGTGCAGGCGAATGTCAAAGGCCGGGACATGGGCAGCGTTGTTCAGGATATTCAGGATACCCTGACAACCGGGTTGTCATTACCGCCGGGTTATTCATTCTCCATCGGTGGTCAGTTTGAAAACCAGCAACGGGCTCAGGCAAAACTGTTGCAGATTATTCCCATTTCGTTGTTGCTCATCACCTTGTTGTTGTATTTTGCCTTCAATTCAATGCGCCTGGCCGGTATTGTTCTGCTGAATGTCCCGTTGGCAGCAATAGGGGGGATTTGGGCCCTGTACCTGAGCGGTCAGTATTTATCTGTGCCCGCCAGCGTTGGATTTATCACCCTATTTGGCCTGGCAGTACTCAACGGCGTGATGATGGTGGACAGGATCCAGCGGTTTATAGGAGATGGTCAACCCCTGAATGAGGCAATATTAAATGGCGCGGTGTCGCGATTAAGGCCGGTGTTAATGACAGCCCTGACCTCTACATTGGGATTGATACCCATTGTGCTGAGCCAGGGGGGGGGGGCAGAAATTCAGCGGCCGCTGGCAACGGTGATCTTAGGCGGTATGTTTAGCGCAACCCTGCTGACATTGTTCATCCTGCCGGTAGTTTACGCCATGCTGCCCGGGCAAGGTGGTAAGCTATCATCCTGATAACGTCAGGGAACGGAGCCTTATGGGCTCCACTTTTTCGAAGTGGTCTGTTCCCGGTATTTTATAATCGGGTTTACAGCGCTTATTTTTTGGTGAAAACTGCCATATTGTCATCGCTATTTTTAAAGGAACACCATGAAAACAGGATGGAAAATTGCCATTGGGCTAATGAGTTTTTACGCGCTGTTTGTGTCAGCGACACCGGCCCCTCTGTTGGCGTCAGCTCAGCATCAGGCCTTCTGGCAGAAGGTGTCTGCGTTATGCGGACAGGCGTATGAAGGTAAAATAGTCAAAGATACCGATGGTGATACCTTCGTTGGCAAAAAATTGATAATGCATGTGCGCAAATGTTCCGGACGGGAAATTCAGATCCCGTTTCACATTGGCGAAGACGCGTCCCGTACCTGGATTCTCACCAACACCGGGGCCGGTATTATGTTGAAGCATGATCACCGCAATCCCGATGGCAGCTATCATCCCACCACGATGTACGGTGGTCATACCGTTGCTGCTGGTTGGCCGCAAATGCAGTCGTTTCCGGCGGACCCTTATTCACAGCAGCTCTTTATGACACAGGGACTGCCCGGTTCCGTGGACAATGTCTGGCAGATGCTGATTTACCCCACCGTTTTTAGTTATCGTCTGGTCAGAGCAGCCCGTGAATTTCAGGTAGACTTTGACCTCAGCCAGCCGGTAAGCCCACCCGAAGCGCCCTGGGGCTATGAAAACTAAAGAATACTGTCGTATTCTGTCAGTGTGATTCGTTACTATAGTTAACACAATGGTAACACCAGGTTACAGAATGCTTTTCACTTCGCTACAGTGGCGGCGTAGAATTCGCTTTCTGACAACAGCTGTCACCTGAACAAGACTCAATTTCGCAACGCACTTACAAGGAGAATCAGCGTGAGGAAGTCGATTGCCAATGCTATGGCCAGCGTCGCCATAGCCAGCACCCTCATAGTAACCAGTATGGTTTCATACGCACAATTTGGCCCCACGCCGGTAAATGTGGAGGCAGCACAAATGCGTATGTTGGCCCCGGTAAGTTCCGTATCCGGGGCGATAGTCAGCCAGAACGATTCACAGGTGGCGGCACGGGTGTCAGGGCAACTGGTGCAGGTGGCTAAGGTGGGCACAAGGGTGCAGGTGGGCGAAACTTTTGCCGTTATTCGCGATCCCTCTTTGGTGTTTCGTCACGCTGAACAACTGGCCCGTGTGAAATCCTCCGAATCCAATCTCACATTTCAGAACAGTGAAGTGAACCGGTTGCGCTCACTGGCCGAGAGAGATTTAAGCTCAAAAACCGAATTGGACAGAACATTAGCCGCGCGAGATCAGGCGCAGGCTGAAGTGCAAGAGAATAAGGCGTTGCTGGATCAGATTGAACTGAGCCAGTCCTACCAAAATATGCAGGCGCCTTTCGACGGCGTCATCATGGAGCGGCTGGCAGATGTGGGCGAGCTGGTGGCGCCTGGTACAGCGGTAGTACGTCTGGTGCAAACCACGGATCTGGAAGTCAGCGCTCGTGTTCCGGTGGCGTCTTTAGCCTATGTTACGCCCGGTAAAACCATCAGTTTCAGTTCTTCTGTGGGCAATGGTCAGGCGGTGGTACGCACCACAGTGCCTGTGGCCGATAATCGTTCCCGACTGGTGGAAGTGCGGGCCGATGTTACCGACGATAAATGGCCCGTTGGCCTGGACATCACTGCCAAAGTGCCTTCCGGTGCGGAAAAGCAGGTGCTGGCAGTACACAGAGACGCATTGGTTTTACGTCGTGACGGGGCCCGTGTGTTTCGTATCAATGGTGAAAACAAAGCTGAGCAGGTGATGGTAGAAACCGGAATTGCCACCGAGCGGTGGATTGAAGTCAGTGGTGATATTCAGGAAGGCGATAAAATCGTCATTCGTGGGGCGGAACGTCTGCAACCGGGTCAGCAGGTGATGATCCGCGAAAACAATGAGAGTCTGATAAGTCAATGAAACTAACGGCAGCCTCTTTAAATAATCCAACGGCGGTAGTGGTTGGGATTTTACTGATATTGTTATTCGGGATATTGAGTTTAACCCGTTTACCAGTGCAACTTACGCCAGATGTGGAACAGCCACAAATTGTCATCAGTACCAGTTGGCGGGCGTCAGCGCCGGAGGAAATTGAATCGGAAATCATCGAGCCTCAGGAAGATGTATTAAAGAGTCTTCAGGGGGTTGTGACCATGGAGTCCAGTGCCTCCCAGGGCAGTGGCAGCATCGTTTTGCGCTACAAAACGGGCACCGATCTTAACCGCGCCCTGATTGATGTGATGAACGCCCTGAATCAGGTGCCTTTTTATCCACCTGATGCCAATGAGCCGATACTGGCCGTGGGTGGCGATTCGGTATTTGATGCCATTGCCTGGTTCGGTTTGCATACCTTGCCCGGGAATGACAAACCCATCGAAAGCTACCAGGATTTTGTGGAAGACGTTATACAGTCCCGGCTGGAACGGGTACCGGGTGTCTCACAAACCAATGCCTTTGGCGGACTACCCACAGAAGTACGGGTTACCTTCGACCCATACAAAGTTGCCGCGCTGGGTTTAAATATTCCGGAAATTGCCGCCAAAGTGGGGGGTAATACCGACTCGTCCGGTGGCTTTAAAAATATTGGGCGACGCAAGTATACGCTGCGCTTTGACGGTAAATATGACATTCCGGATCTGGAAGGTATGATCCTCGAATGGCGGGACGATACACCTATTTTACTGCGTGATGTGGCCCGTGTAGAAGCGGTTTTAGGCGAACGCTTTGGGGTACTGACCCTGGACGGCGTGCCGGCCATAGCCATGAATGCTCAGGCGGAAGTGGGTGTTAACGTCATGGACGTTGACGAAGGTCTGAAGCAGGTGGTTAAAGAGCTGAACGAAGGACCGCTGGCTCGCGCCGGACTTGAAATAATTCAAATGTACGACCAGACCATCTACATTGAAGATTCGATGGCGCTGGTGCGCAACAATCTGCTGCTGGGTTTTATCCTGGCGGTCTCTATTTTGTGGTGGTTCTTGCGCAAGTTTAAGGCCACGCTGGCGGTGGCCTTGTCCATTCCGATTTCCCTGACGGTAACGTTTGTGGCGCTGGATTTAATGGGGCGCAGCCTTAATATTATTTCTATGGCAGGCCTGGCGTTTGCGGTTGGTATGGTGCTGGATGCGGCGATTGTGGTGCTGGAAAACATCGTGCGAATGCGGGAGCACGGTGCCAAAACCGGTGATGCTGCATTCCGGGGTACAACCCAGGTGTGGGGCGCGTTACTGGCGTCCACTACGACCACAGTCGCGATATTCCTGCCGATTGCTTTTTTAGAAGATGTGGCCGGGCAACTGTTTGCTGATTTGGCCATAGCCATCTCTGTGGCCGTGGTGGCATCGCTGCTAGTGGCTGTGTCGGTGATCCCGGCGGCATCTACGCGGCTGTTAAAAACCATTAATTCGGAAGATCCTCATGATCACTGGTGGGACAATATCACCCGCGGCATTATGCGGATCACCGGCAGCAATAAAAAGCGCTTCGCCTGGGTGTTCGGCTTGTTTGGTTTTGCCGTGTTCGCCAGTTATTTGTTGTTTCCGCAAAAGGATTATCTGCCCAAGGGGAACGAAAACCAGTTTGGCGCCTTTATGTTGCCACCGCCAGGACTGAGTATTGACGCCGGCAGACACGAAATGATTGATGTCATTAATCAGCGCATGGAGCCTTACCTCAGCGGTGAAAAGCAACCAAAAGTGGCGCACGACTGGCTGGGCATTTTTGGTACCTTTGGCTTTATGGGTGGCCGCGCGGAAGACGCCGATGATATTCAGGCGCTGCTGGGTATTTTGAATTCGGAAATTTTATCCGGTTTTCCGGATACCATCGCATTTGCACAACAATCTCAAATTTTTCAGGGATTAGGCGGTGGTCGCCGCATTGATATTGATATTCAGGCCAATGATGAAGAACAGTTACTCAATGCCGCACGCGTGGGGTTTGGCGCTGTTATGGAAGCGTTGCCAAACGCACAAACCCAGCCGGTGCCCGGACTGAATCTGGCGGAACCTGAACTGCGCTTAATTCCCTACGAGCGCAAACTTGCCGAATCCGGCTGGACCCGCAAGGAAATGTCTCAAATCAGTCGGGCGCTGGGCAATGGTTTGTATGTGGGTGATTATTTCGACGGGCAAAAGCGTTTAGACGTGATTTTGCGCTCAGAAGAATGGCGCACACCTGAAGAGCTGGAGTCTACGCCCTTATATACGCCTGACGGCGGCGTACAACCGGTCAGTGCCCTGGCAGAAGTCAGTCGCACTTCCGGACCCGGAGAAATTCGCCGGGTAGACCGCAAACGTACCATTACATTGCAGGTTACCCCGCCCGATAACCTCTCGCTGGAAGCGGCCATAGCGACCCTGAAAGAATCGGTGGATGACAAAGTCCTGGCGTTGTTGGGGGATGAAGGTGCCGTTACCTACCGGGGGACGGCCGAAGCCCTCACAGAAGCCATCACTAATATGAGTCAGAGTTTCATACTGGCGCTGATCATATTGTATTTGCTGATGTCGGCGCTGTTCCGCTCCTTCAAAGACAGTTTGCTGGTGGTGGCCACGATCCCGCTGGCTACCGTCGGAGGCATTGCCTCATTGCGCTTAACGGATCTGCTTACCGGCTTCCAGCCGTTGGATCTGTTGACCATGATTGGCTTTATCATTTTGCTGGGGCTGGTGGTAAACAACGCTATCTTGCTGGTGTATCAGACCCGTATGGCTGAACGCGAAGGCATGGCCCGGGTGGACGCAGTGGAACAGGCGGTCAGATTGCGTTTGCGACCCATTCTGATGAGTACACTAACCAGCTTATTTGGGATGTTGCCTTTGCTACTTATCCCCGGCGCCGGTGCAGAGCTGTATCGCGGCATCGCCGCTGTTATCGTGGGTGGCATGAGTGTCAGTACCTTCTTCACCCTGATTTTCCTGCCCAGTTTGTTGCAGTTAGGACAAAGCAAAGCCGAACAACAGCAGGATGTGTCTGACGGCGAACCGGTAACGGTATCCTGATATCTGTAATGACTCACCGGCACTCCCGCCGGTGAGTCATCATTCCCGGTTTAATAATTCTGTTTAAAATTCAGTACTTTTTCCAGGTATCGGCGGCTTTCGGCGCGGGGATGTCTGGTTGTCAGGCTATCGTAAACTTGCTTAGCTGAGAGTCGATTAATGTTACTAATGGCCCGTTCGCGGTTGCTGTTGAAGGTTTTAAACACATTGCCCGCGCCGCCGTTGTACGCCGAAATGGTGGCATATTCCCGGCTTTGCGCCTGTTTGATGTTTTTCAGATAAACATCATCCAGCAGATGTAAATAGGCCGTGCCGATATCAATGTTGTCCTGTGGCCGGAATAACACCGATTGCGTGGGCTGATCGCTGCGGCCTTTAATGCGTTGGTACACGTCCTTACCCGCAGAGGCCGGGATTATCTGCATCAAGCCGTAGGCATTTGAAGTACTTACCGCGAAGGGGTTGAAGCTACTTTCGGTTTCGATAATGGCGTAGATCAGGCTGGCCGACACCTGATAACGAGCAGAAGAAGCCAGTACGTATTGCGCGTACTGCTTTTTACGCAGTTCGTGATGATTGCTCACCAGCGGAAAGTTCACAGAATGGCGGGTACCGGCTTCGGTGCTATGGATTTTGAGTTGGGTTGCCATCAGGTATTCAGCAAAGCGACCTGCACGCCACTGGAACCGCACCGCAACACCATCCTGATCCCGAACCTGTCCGTACAGAAAGGGTTCGCCATTAAACTGCGGAGTGTCGGCATTAAAAATGTCAGTCGCGGTTGGATCGGCGGTCGTCAGTAAGGTGGTGACAATAGCTTCTCTGAGCTGAGTTTTATAATCTTCGGCATTGATGGTTTCGACCCTTACCTGCCCCAGTGAAAAATCCACAATGGCTCTGGCCCGATAATCCTGGGTGTATTTTACATAGGTATCGTTGTCAGGTAGCTCGGTTTGTTGTTCTCCCCATTGGTCTGCCGCGTTTTCTTTCAGTGCCTCCAGCAGCTCTTTGAGGTTTTTTAAGTCGTATATTAAAGCACCGGGATTATTTTGATACTGAACCGCTTTTTGTTTGGCAAAGGATTCCAGTATTTGCCCGGCATCACCGGATTTAGCGGCCTGCGCCAACATGACGCGATCGGTATGTGTACAGGAACCAATAAGCAGGGACAAACAAAAACAGAACAGCGGACGAATGAGTTGCGGCATGAAATTCAGGCATTGTGTTTTTCTGCTATTAGAGCAATAAAAAAGGCGTCAGATCAAATGCGAAAATCTGACGCCTCTTTGCTTCCTCATACCCAACATGAGAAACCTTTAAAATTCAGTAAGTCATGACCTGACAGATAACATGAACGATACTGAGTCATTGCTGTGCTGAACCCGGTGTAGCCGTGAGGCCACGGAACAGCTCAATCAATGACTGTGCAAATAATGTTATAACATCACAAAAAGGTCAAGTGATTTTTTTATCTGCGAAGTCGCTGCGCCGGGCGGCGCTTGCACAGACCATATTGAATAGACGAAAAGGCGAATATATGTGATAGTTCATCACACTTTTGACACATAAGAAAAACGACATTGTCTTCTACCTCTCAGGCGCAACTCAGCGATATTGCACTCATCAGTAAATTACTGGAAAGCTACGATCAAAAACAACTGGCTGGCTATCTCAACCAGTATTCTCCGGGCAAGTGGGCCAGAGAAACCATCAATCGGTGGTTGAAGGGCAAAGCCACGCCTACATTGACCCATCATGAATATCTGCATTTACAGGCATTATTACCGCAATCCAAAGTCACCTCAGAGAATGCCCAATTTCGCTTTATCGATTTGTTTGCCGGTATCGGGGGTATCCGAAAAGGCTTTGAGGATATTGGTGGATTGTGTGTGTTTACCAGCGAGTGGAATAAGTTTGCACAACGAACCTACAAAGCAAATCATCACTGCGATCCAGACAATCACGTTTTCAATGACGATATTCGCTCAGTGACTTTATCCCGGCGGGATGATGTTAGTGAGCAGGATGCTTACCGGCACATCGATGAGCAGATCCCGCAACACAATGTGTTGTTGGCGGGATTCCCCTGCCAGCCCTTTTCACTGGCGGGTGTTTCCAAGAAAAATGCCCTGGGCAAGGCTCATGGTTTTGAGTGTCAGACTCAGGGGACTTTGTTTTTCGATGTAGCCAGAATCATCGCGGCAAAACAACCGGCGGCTTTTGTGCTGGAAAATGTGAAAAACCTGAAAAGTCACGATAAAGGCAAGACCTTTAAAATTATCCTGCAAACGCTGGATGAACTGGGCTATGAAGTGGCGGATAAGGCGTTTTCCGGCAAAGATCCGAAAATCATCGACGCCAGACACTTTCTGCCGCAACACCGGGAACGGATCGTATTGGTGGGTTTTCGCCGCGACCTTAATTTGCATCAGGACTTTAGCCTAGCAGGCATAAACCAGTTTTTCCCGGACACCCAGATTAGCCTTGGGCAGTTGCTGGATAAAGATGTTGATAGTAAATACATACTCACTCCAAAGCTATGGGAATACTTGTACCAATATGCACAAAAACACAAAGCCAAAGGCAATGGTTTTGGCTTTGGTCTGGTGAATGAGCACAGTGTGGCCAGAACCCTGTCAGCCCGTTATTATAAGGACGGCTCTGAGATTCTGGTGGACCGAGGTTGGGATCTGAACCGATCATTTGAAGCACAACTCATGGGAAATACTCGCCCTCGCAGATTAACCCCGGTAGAATGCGCCCGCCTGATGGGATTTTCTGCTCCCGGTAAAGATGAGTTCAGAATCCCGGTTTCTGATACTCAGGCATATAAACAGTTTGGCAATTCTGTGGTGGTTCCGGTTTTTGCTGCGGTAGCTAAGCTGATGGCGTCGCGCATTAAACTCGCCACTGCCTGCCAGGATATTCAATCAGTGGCATAATTTTTAGGAACCATAGGAATATTAATGGACTGGAAAATCTTCTTCACGATTTTTGCTTCGGTGTTTATTGCGGAGCTGGGGGATAAAACCCAGTTGGCGACTATGTTGTTTGCCGCAGACAAGGCCGTGAGTAAATACACCGTGTTTCTGGCAGCTTCAGCGGCGTTGATTGTGGCTTCCGCCATAGGTGTTTTGGCCGGTACACTGTTGAGTGAATACCTCAATCCCAAATATCTGCAATATATCGCGGGTGTAGGTTTTATATTAATTGGTCTGTACACCCTTTACACTGCCTGAAGGTTATTGCCCGGCGGTTGAGGTAAAGGGGTACTCTGAGCGCACCCCATGCTTGTGATACAGGGCTTCCAACTGACCGTTTTGCTTCAGATCACGCAGTGCTTCGTCCCAAATTGTCATCAATTGGGCAAAATGTATGTTTTGCTTACTAAAGGCAGGATACAGCGGAAGATCCCCGAACTTTTGCCAACTAAAGCCGGTATTTTGAATGTTTTCTGCGGCCATGAGTTGCTGCATTTCAGAGTTATCCCCCAAAATAAAGCGCACCTTTTCGGCTTTTAGCAACCTGAATGCGGTAGTCGCGTCATTCACTTCATAACCCTGCAATCGATATTGTGGGAAGTAGCGGTCGTATAAATAATCGGTTAACCAGGCGGCGGGGGCGTCAAAAAAATCCGGTCCCCGGGCCTGGTACCTGGCGCTGAGGTAGATAGCGTAGATAAAGTCGGCATCCATGGCCTCTTGCGGTGTACTGATGTACTGCTCTTCGTTTTTATAGGCACCCAACCAGATATCGGCACTGCCATTAACGACCATGGCTTTGGTGCGGGCGTAATCGGCATACACAAAACGCATCTCGAAGTCCGGAAAGACCCGCCTGAGTAATTCCTCATATAAGCCATCACTTTGCTCGGAGGTATATTTGGGCCAGATATCGGTAGCCACGATGAGCTGCTGCGCATGGCAAAACAGCGAAAATGGCAAGATTAAAAGCAGTAACTTTCTCACGGATAACTCCCGACGGTCTGACTACAGTGTCGTACAGAGCGATAAAAATGCCAGTTTTATTATCCGGATTTTTCCCTGCTATTGATTCAGACCAGAGTGCAGTGCCCGCCGGTAAGCCCCGATAGCCGGAATACAGGCCACGATACTGGTGGCGATTACAACCATAAGAGCGATAAGCATTGCGTCCTGAGTTAATAAGTCGGTGCTGATGAATAAACCGTAATAGGTACTCAGCCATTCGTTGCTTACCACCAGGGTGAGCCACACCAATAAAAACGACAGCAGTGTGGCAACTGCGGACACCAACAGAGCCTCAGCCTGAATAAGCACAAACAGCAAGCCAGGCCCCGCGCCTATGGCCCGAAGTACGGCAATTTCCCGGTGACGCTCACGCATTGAGGCTAATAACATCGTCGCTAAGCCGAACAAAGAGGAAATTAAAATTAACACCGAGATAACCCGCAGCAGGTTTTCCACCGTTCCCAGCATTTGCCACAATTCAGCCAGGGCAACACCGGGTAAAATGGCCAGTAAAGGTTCACCCCGATAGTTATTGATGCTGCGTTGCACACCAAAGGTGGCAAATTTTGAGTTTAAGCCCAAAAAGAAGGCCGTAATGGTTTTAGGTTGCAACGGATTTTGGTTCAGTGCGGCTTGTGGATCGCTGACATACCTGGCGATATGAGCGGCGGGCAAATGCACCAGTTCCAGCGATTCCAGACTGACGTGTACCGTTTGATCTACCGGTGTTCCGGTGGCTTTTAGTATTCCGGTAACCACAAACGGGGCTTCATCGTGATTACTAAAGCTGACGCCGCCCACACCATGAGACAGGGTGATGCTATCGCCAACCTGATATCCCAGCTTTTGCGCCACTTCTGCGCCTATCACCGTTTGCAGAATGTCACCGAAGGCTTCACCCTGCTGAAAGTCCAGCAGCTGCTTTTGACCATAACGGAAATGCTTAAAATAATCGCTACTGGTACCCATCACCCGGTAACCTTTGTGGGAATCCCCCAGCGAAACCGGAATGGCCCATTTTACCTGCTCGTCAGCCTGTATTTTTTCAAAGGTGGCCCAGTCTATATTGTTGGTGGCATTGCCCACCCGAAATACCGAATAGAGCAACAAATTAAGTTGCCCGGTTCTCGCGCCCACGATTAAGTCTACCCCCGATACCGTGCGCCCAAAGCTGTCTTTTGCTTCGCTGCGGATGTGCTCCACACTCAGCAGCAGACTGATACTCACCACCAGGGAGATTATGGTCAGAATGACGGAGCTTTTTCGGCTTTTCAGGCTTCCGCTTGCAATACTCAGGATCATTGTTCCGCCTTGGCTGGTATGGCCTGATTGAGACTGGCCAGTGATACCCGCTCGTCAAAATACTGACTGAGGCTTTGGTCATGGCTGACAAAAACCAACGTGCTGTTTGCCTGCTCGCAAACCTGCAGTAACAGCTGCATAAAACTGTCTCTGGCATCTGAATCCAGTGCCGATGTGGGTTCATCCACGATCATTAATCTGGGGTTGTTGATCAATGCACGGGCTATCGCTACCCGCTGTTGTTGCCCGACACTCAGCTGCGAAGCCTGTTGTGCCAGTATGGTTGTCGGCAGTTGTAACTGACTGACGGTTTGGGCAATCCGGTGGCTGAGATCGGCGCGGGTATTGCCTGCCAACCAGGCGGCTGCCGCGATGTTTTGCGCCACGCTCAGATAAGGAATAAGGTTAAATTGCTGAAAAACCACGCCGATATTTTGAGCTCTGAATTTGTCCCGTTTGCGAGCTGACAACAAGGTGATGTCCTGGTTTAATATCCGGATACTGCCCTGTTGCGGCTTTAACGTACCTGCCAACAGATTGAGCAGGGTACTTTTACCGCTGCCTGAGGGGCCGTATAAAAATACTTTTTGTCCAACGCGCAGATCCCACTGCGCAATTGCCAGCAAGTCCGCCTCGGAAGTGGCCTGATAACGAAAGGTCACATCGCGCATTTGTAACAGGTAGTCGGGGTTGTGTTGTGTCATTAACGCCTAGCTTAAACGAGTTCTTATTGCTTTATTGATGTCCAGGGCAGAGTGCCACACTGAGCTGGCCTTGTCATCTGTATCGGTCCCGCTCTCAGAGGATGCCGGGTAGATAATCTCCAGGCGTGAATCGTCACTTTCACTGAGCTCAATGCAACTTAAAATGCCATCGGTTTTGTTAAAGCCAAAAATGCCGCGTTCTGTGATAAATACCCCTTTGAGCCGTTCCGGATTGATGCCATTGAGGAGTGTAAAAATCTGAGTAAAATCAAAGATGTGACTTTTGTCATAGATCCAGCCTTCGGTGATAAAACCGGAGCGGGTTTGTTGGGTATAGGCACAACCATCCTGTTCCAGTTGGGTTTGCCAGGCGGGTGTCGCCGGCGCGTCTGCGTGATGGTGATGATGGGCTTCTTCGTTAGCCGGTGCGCTATTGCGGTTGGTCTCCAGTAGCGCAACTGGCAAGTTGCCCTGTACTGAAAAGTGCCGGGGTTTGTCCTGCAGCCCCAACTTTTCCAGGGTGTGTAGCATGTCGACTTTATCTTGCTCTGTGTATAAATCCGCCTTAGCGGCTACCAGTATGTCGGCGATTTCCAGTTGTTCGCGAAAGATGTGATGGTCATGGTAACGGGGTTGCACCAGCTTGCGGGCATCAAACATCGTCATTACGGCTTTGAGGTCAATGACTTCGCGGTTGTGGGGCTTCTGCAGTTCGCTGATTACTTCGTTTGGATGACCTAATCCGGTGGGTTCGATGAACAGGCGATCCGGTTTACTTTGGCTGATGAGCATAGCCAGCGCAATTTGCATGGGTAAGCCCGAAGTGCAGCACATACACCCGCCGGGTACCTCTTTGATAAAAATGCCCTTTTGCTGATCTTGTGGGCCGCTGAGTAACTGCCCGTCTATTCCTATTTCGCCAAACTCATTGACCAGTATGGCCCATTTTTCATTCCTGGGTTTGTGTTCCAAAAGATGCTTAATTAAGGTGGTTTTGCCGACACCTAAAAAGCCGGTAATGAGATGGGTGGGAATGGGTGATGAAATTCTGGCAGTCACGGTTCTGGGCGTTTGTGAAATTTGCAGTAATGTTATATTGTAACCGTACATTAAACAATAGTTGTGCCTCCGCGGCGTCGGACGGTTGTCAGGTACGTTGATCAGTAACCTTTGTTGGCAACATTCATCAGAAACATATATCAGAAATATTGGTCAGGTTTTTTCAATAAATACAGCTTTATGTCTTTAAATCTAACCTCCCTGAAAAGGGCTAAATTCAGCCGCCACATCACACTGCTGGTGGTGATCGTGTGTTTCGCTGCGACGGGTTATGGGTTATCAAACATGGCATTCAGGTTGTGGTTTCACCATGATGCTGTTCTGTATCATGTAGAGAACTCCTTGCAGCCCACCGCTATCGGCTGGCAGGACCTGATGGGCGAAGAAGATAAATTCTTGCTGCAGCAGCTACAACGCAATACCGCGGCTTTGTTAACGCCGGGTCAAACCGAATCTTCCGGCATCAGCGAAGAGCAGCGCCTGCTGGCATCGGTACTCAAAGCACAAACCTGGCAGGGACTGGATGGCTATCAAATCAATCGGGCAATGGCGCAACAGAATGTGAGTATTCCGGGTTTTTTGGTGCCGCTGGAAGTCGACGGGCAGCAAGTCAGGAGCTTTTTTGTGGTGCCTTACTTTGGTGCCTGTCTGCACTTTCCACCACCGCCACCCAATCAGATGTTTTATGTTCAACTGCCCAACGCTATTGCGTTACCGGCGTTGGACAAGCCCTATTTATTCTCAGGCACCCTGAACGCCGAGTTGTTTGAAGATCCACTGGGAACTTCCGCCTGGAGTATGGAAGTTATGACTATTAATCCGTATGCTGAACAGGCCGACGATGCCAGAGAGCATCGTTTTTGACACACCTGAGCCGATCTCAGCGAAGTACAGAGAGCAGATAAGAACCACTTTATGCATATTCAATATGAAATTAACGAAAACGTTAAGCCGGAAGATTTTCGCCAATTACTGCATGACTCTACGCTGGCGGAACGCCGTCCGGTGGAAGATTATGCCTGCCTGAAAGGGATGCTGGAAAACAGCAATCTGATCATCAGCGCCTGGCATGAGCAAAAACTGGTTGGTATTGCCCGCTCTGTAACTGATTTTCACTATTGTTGTTATTTGTCGGATTTAGCGGTGCACAAATCATTTCAGGGTGAAGGCATAGGGCTGAAGTTGCAACAGTTGACGCAGCAACGCCTGGGACCCAAATGCAAAATCATTCTGCTGGCCGCACCAGCGGCCAAAGACTATTACCAGCACATAGGTTATCAACACAACGAACGCTGCTGGGTACTGGATAGGGAGCAGCGTTTAGGGGCTGACTAAACGCTGATGTGCTCCAGTTTGTACTGCAGGATGGGGCGGTACAGGTCGACACATTCTTCCCCGATTTTTATCAGGGCTTCAGCCTTGTCAAAATCCATAATGCCGTAGTCCGACAGCTTTGGTTGGATCACCAGATCCGGGGGATCGCCCGCCAATTGTGAGCGGGTGATGCGATCCTGCATAATATCGATACACCCCGACATCACAGCGAATACATCGGGGGTACGGGCTTTTACCTGTTTGCGTTCTTTCAGTTGCTGCAGGTAGTTTTTGCCCGACAACAACAGTTTGTCAAAGTGATTTCTGTCCGAACCCGGCTTGGCCACGTAATCCAGCGGTTTTTCCGGTTCGCTGGGCAACTCTTCGGCTTCGGCCTGAGGGAGTACTTTTTCCTGATTTTTCGCTCCCAGATTGGACTTGTCTGAATTTAAATCTACCGCTATTACAAAATCCGCGCCCATGGCTTTACACAGTGAAACGGGTACCGGATTAACCGTGGCACCATCGACCATCCAGCGCCCCTCATATTCGTACGGCGCCAGGATACCCGGAATGGCGCAGGAGCAGCGCAGGGCATGTTTTAGCGAACCCTGAGTTAACCAGGTTTCCCGTCCGGTAAATAAGTCAGTCGCTACCGCGCCAAAAGGCAAGTTTAAATCCTCGAAGTTTACGTCGCCGATGGTTTCTGTAACCTTTTCGAAAACCTTTTCGCCACTGATCAGGCCGCCCTGACCAAGACCCCAGTCCAGCAGGCTAAATACCTGCCAGTTATCCAGACTTTTAACCCATTCCTGCAGCTCTGCCAGCTTTCCGCTGGCCAGTGCTGCGCCAACCAGTGCGCCAATGGAACTGCCGGTTACAATGTGAGGCTCAAAACCAATTTCTTTCAGGCGGTTGATTATGCCGATATGTGCCCAGCCTCTGGCTGCACCACTACCTAAAACTAAGCCTAACTTCATTGCACTACTCCCGATTTAACACTACTCATCATTGCGGTTTTTGTGGCGATTTTAAAGGTTTTTTTACGAAATTTTGTTGTACCCGGACCCGCTTTGACGCAGTATGTAGCCTGCTTTTATTAGGTCCATTTAGCTTGAGGATTAACGATGAAAAAACAAGCACTTATTTCGCTATTTATGTTGTTGGCTCTGGCCTCCTGCAGCAAAAATGATGAAACTGCAGCGACCAGGGAAACTCCCGTAACCACTGAACAGCCGTTGCTCAAAAAAGCGGCGCCTGACGGTATAAAAGTAGGTAAGGATTATCACTCCCTGGCCAACCCCGAAGAGATCAAAGTCTCGCATATTTCACTGGATTTAACCGTCGACTTTGAACGCAAAGTACTGGCCGGTACCGCTGAGCTGGAAATCACACGGGTTAATCCGGAAAAGAAACGATTAATTTTAGATACCCGCGATCTCACCATATTGTCAGTGACTGCAGATGGCAAAGACGTGCCCTATATCCTGATGGAACCCGATCCTCATCTGGGTACCGGGTTATTGATCACCGTCCCGAAAAAAGCCCGGAAGATTACCGTAGCTTATGAAACCTCACCAGACGCCTCAGGCGTGCAATGGTTAACGCCGCAGCAAACCGCCGGTAAACAACAGCCATTTTTGTTCACCCAGGCACAGGCGATTCATGCGCGTAGCTTTATTCCGTTACAGGACACGCCCAAAGCCAGAGTGACCTACGATGCAATTATTCGCACCCCCAAAGAGTTGTTGGCTGTTATGAGTGCTGCCAATGATCCGAATACTGAAAGGGACGGCGTGTATGAATTCACTATGCCGCAACCTATCCCCTCTTATCTGATAGCACTGGCGGTGGGTGATTTACAGTTTAAAGCCATGGGAGAGCGCACCGGCGTTTATGCCGAGGCCAGTTGGCTGGAGCGTGCGGCAAACGAGTTTGAAGACACCGAAAACATGCTGATAGAGACGGAAAAACGCTATGGCGACTATAGCTGGGGGCGATATGACCTGCTGATCCTGCCTCCGTCTTTCCCGTTTGGTGGCATGGAAAATCCCAGATTGTCATTCATTACCCCGACGGTGATTGCAGGTGATAAATCCCTGGTGGCGCTGATTGCCCATGAGTTAGCCCATTCCTGGTCGGGTAATACCATTACCAATGCCACCTGGCGGGACCTCTGGTTAAATGAAGGTTTTACCACCTATCTAACCTACCGCATTATGGAATTTATATACGGCACTGACCGCTACAACATGGAACTGGTGTTAGGCGCGCAGGATTTAGCCGCTGACATCGCCAGTTTACCGGAGAAAGATCAAATTTTAGCTATCGACTTACGCGGTCGTGATGCCGATGACGTGTTTAGCAACATTCCCTATGAAAAGGGCGCTTTGTTCCTCAGGGAACTGGAGACTAAAATCGGCCGTGAGAACTTTGATGCTTTTCTGCTGGGCTATTTCGAACACTTTGCTTTCCAGAGCATCACCACAGAGCAGTTTATTGATTATCTGGATGACACTCTGTTAGCTCAGTATCCGCAGGAACTCAATAAAGAGCGTATTCTGCAATGGATTTTCCAGCCTGGTATTCCAGAAGGCGCACCCGGTGCCAGCTCTGATGCCTTTGCCATTGTGGATGAAGCCCGCGATGCCTGGTTGCAGGGCGAGTTGAGAGCCGGAGACATCGACACCAAAAACTGGAACTACCATCAGTGGAAGTATTTTGTAGATAAGCTGCCCGCTATGAGCATAGAACAAATGTCGGAACTGGATGCGGCGTTCAATTTTACCGGCCATCAGAACAACGAAATCGCCCACAGTTGGTTGCTGCACGCGATCAACAACGATTACAAAGTGGCCTGGGACAGATTATACGATTACCTCACCAGCATCGGGCGCAATAAGTTGGTAAAGCCCCTTTACAAAGCCTTGGCAGAAACACCGGAAGGTAAAGCCTTTGCGAAAAAGGCCTTTGATGTGGCCAAAGCGGGCTACCACCCGCTCACCGTAAAAGCCAACGAAGCTTACGTGCAGTAAGTTTCAGGAAATAATTTCAGGGGCGGAGTTGCTGAAACGCTTTCAGGCACTCTGACCCCTTGAGATTATGCCCCTTTGAAATGACTACCCCTTGATATCAGGTGTTTCTCATGTGGTGAGCTAGTTGCGTGATGGGTTGGCGGATGGCTTCCCGCACCTGGTCGTCACT
Source organism: Planctobacterium sp. R6 (assembly GCF_055755215.1). Taxonomy (NCBI): domain Bacteria; kingdom Pseudomonadati; phylum Pseudomonadota; class Gammaproteobacteria; order Alteromonadales; family Alteromonadaceae; genus Planctobacterium; species Planctobacterium sp. R6. The sequence continues at coordinate 127,527 of NZ_JBVTQY010000003.1, read as the reverse complement.
GACTACCTCTTTTAGCGCTTTGTTGAAGCAGTACAACCATTGTTCAATCATTTGCTCTGTGACGGCAAATGGCAGATGTCTGGCGCGTAGTCGCGGATGACCATATTGAGACTCGTACAGTGGCGGTCCACCCAGCCAGCCGGTTAAATATTCAAAAAATTTCTGCCGAAGCTTATCCATTGGCTTAGGGTGCAATGCCAGTAACTCGGCTGCGACGGGATCTGACTCCATAATATCGTAAAACCGGTTTGCAAGTTGCCGTGTGCCCTGTTCTCCGCCTATGGCTTGATAAGCGCTGACTGGCTTTTTTTTGAATAATTTGTTGAGCAAATTTAAGCTCCTGAGGCTGAAACTGGCGGCATTATAGCGCCGAATTAAACTGACGCGGAAATAAACACGGGATGGGCACTGTCAGAGTTTGGGGTATTTGGGTTGTCTGCAGAACGTAACTTAACTGACAGGCAATCCCAAAGATGACCAGTCGTAAAGGGTTTCCACCGCAGGAGTATCGGGAAAATCCCGGTAAAACTGGGCAATGGCCTGGCGTTCATGGGCGTAAAGGGTATTCCGCGACGGTTCAGTGATCACTGTTTCTGAAGGTTTGCAGATGATGTCGATGTGAGGACTAAAATGTCGAAGCCATAAAAAGCCTCGCTGGATGTGGAAATCAGAAGTCACCAGGTACACTTTTTTGACGTTAAACAGGCGTATCGCCTGAGCGCAGAGTTTACCGTCTTCGTAGGTATTTCGACTGGCGGCATAAGGCAGAAACTGTGTAGCCGGGGCACCTTGTTGCTGCATCCAGCGTTGCACATGGCTGGCGTGAGCGCAGGGGTGCTGATTGAACTTTTCTCCCCAACCACCGGTACACAGGATGGGAGTGTTAAATTGCTGTGCAATTCGCAGAGCCTGTTTGGCTCGTTGTTGCATAACAGGCAGTAGCTCACCCTGGGCGGTGTTTTTGTAACCTAATACCAGGGTGATAACATCGCTCTGAAAATGGTGCAATTCAGGTTGATGCTGGGTCATTGCCATTAATTCGCAGGGTGAGTTTTGGCCATTGTGTTAACCAGGCTTTGGCGGTAACACGGTCTTTAAACAGTGACAGAGGGCGTTTGTCATTCCAGGTGATACAGGCGTCAAATAACAATGCCAGACCCCAGGGAGCCACAAACTCAGGCTGCTGATTTTTATTCAGTCGCACCGCAATGGCGGTTTCTTTTTCCGGCCAGTTGGACATCGCCTCAGCACATCCTGAATAGGGAGCGTGGCCGTGTTTTTTATGCATTCTGGCCTGATTTTTTACATCCCACTCCATCTGCACAAACTGCTTTTGTAAATGCATTTTCGCCTGACTCTCACTGAAACTGTGGTCAGTATCAAAATAAATAATGTCAATATCATTAAGGGCTGAAAAACTTTTTTGATGCAACCGATCCCAAACCAGGTTGCGCAAGAACCCCGCAGCAATATAAGCCTGTGGTAGCGCTAATTCCCGCACAGCCTCAAGCACCTGCATTCTGAATTTGTCCTGCAATAGCCACCGGCTGATTGTCTCCTGCGCTTCAGTTTCCGTCATACTCTATGCGGTGCTTTTGAGTAGTGCATTCACCAGTGCGAAACTGGCCGACAGAGAACACAAGGTCAACAGAATCGGCCTGAAACTGTTATCTACAAAGCGCTGCAGGTGTTTGCCCGTCCAGAAACCCAGTAACGCAAAAGGCACCATAGTGAGGCTGATTAGCCAGGTAGTTGTCGTCATCAGGCCGGTAACCTGATAACCCACCAGACTGATCACACAACTGTAGACAAAGAAGATCGATAAATTTGCCCTAATGGTTCTGGCATCACCGTGTTGCATTACCAGCGCCATGGGTGGACCGCCAATGCTGGTGGTGGTACCTGCCACACCCGATACAAAACCCGCAATCCCCAAATTTTTGGCATTGGCGGGAAAGGGTTTCAACCACAGGGATACAACCACAGTCAGTAACACCATAGTGGCTACCGTAATTTGCAGTGTCGCGACAGACATTACTATTAATAACCAGGTACCCAATACCGTACCTGGGATCCGGCTGATAAACGGTGCTGTCATAGTACGCCATTGAATGGCGTTTCTCTGTTGCCAGGCATTACTGGCACTGACAACCAGCGCGGTTACGGTCAGAATGTAAGGCACCCATTGGGGTTGCATGACCACCAGTATAGGTGCCGCAACAATGGCCATGCCAAAGCCAATAGCGGCCTGAACAACACAACCTAAAAACAGTGCCAGCGCACAAATCAGCCAGATGTAATCGAATTCCAGGGGCATAAGTTATTCTTTAGAAGGGAAGCGGAGAATGCATTGATCTTACGCTTTTTCAGTTACATTATGGATACCTGTCTCAAAATTTTTTCGTTTATGTTAAACACTCAGGCCGAAGATTTAGCCATCTCAGCAGCATTGCCAACCCCGGCGGAGTTTAACGCGCTGCGAGAAATGATTGGCTGGCGTTGCATGACAGAAGTGCAAACACAAAGCTCGCTGGATCAGTCTCTGTTTGCCATCAGCGTTCGCCATCAACATCGCCTGGTGGGCTTTGCCCGCGTTATAGGTGACGGTGTTATGTATTTTTATGTTCAGGATGTGATGGTGCACCCTGGTTTTCAAAATCAGGGTATAGGGCAGCGAATGATGCAGCAAATAGAAAGCTGGCTGGACAAAAACACACAACCAGGTAGCACTGTCGGTTTACTATCCGCAGAGGGCAAAGAGGGCTTTTATCAACCTTTTGGTTATCAGTGCCGACCTGCCAAAGGGATCGGCGCTGGTATGTCGCGATTTGTATCTTCAGGCAGGCGGAACAAACCATGAATGACTCAATAAGTAACCGGTTTAATGGTTTGGTACTGGCTGGTGGACGCTCGTCCCGTATGGGCCAGGATAAAGCGCAGTTAACTCTCCCCGGAAGAATCACTTTGCTGGAACATGCCCGACAGCAGTTGTTGTCCGCTGGTGCAGGTGAGGTTTACCTCAACCACAGTTCGGTGTCCGGAGCACAGAAACTGGTCGAACCCTTCCCGGATCGTGGGCCGTTATCGGGTATTCACGCCGCGTTGTGCAATAACAGCCATTTACCACTGTTGATCCTGCCGGTGGATATGCCCCTGATGACGCCTGTATATCTTCGGCAACTGGTGCAATACGGCCAGCAAAAACAACATAGTTGTTATTTTCATGAACAATGCCTGCCTTTATTTGTATTCCAAAGTGACCAGGCGAAGCAGTTAATCTCTGCATGGTTAAGTGCTGACGAATCGCCTTCAATATGGCGGCTCCTACAGGCTTTGCAGGCTGTACCGCAGAATATAGAGGATGCCAATGCCTGTAAAAATGCCAATGATCCTGAGCAATGGCGCGAGTGTTTAAAATCGCTTGGCGCAAACTGATGGGCTGACCTGTGACAGCTTTTTTGCTCCATATTGGTGCATTTGATGTCAAAGTCAGGGTGGCGGTCTATTGCTAACCTTATGATATCTATTGAAAAAACTATCTGGCGTGGGAGTTGCTAATAATCACCTTAGTGCAATTAACCCGTAGCAAGTACCCATTTTTCCATGGCTCAAGACGATCATTCACAACCTCTATGTGTGTTGCTTATTGATGACGACCCACAGCGGGCAACGGAGCTCTCTGCTGCGCTGGACAAGTCCCGTTATCAGGTCAAACACATGCTCGGTGCTGAGGTATCCTTGTTAAAGCAGGTGGATACCCTGCAACCGGATGTCATTATCATTGATATCGAATCCCCCAGTCGGGATATCCTGGATTCATTACATACTCTGAATAGTTTTAATCCTAAGCCCATTGTGATGTTTTCCGAGCAGGAAGATACCAACACCATTAACCAGTCGGTACACAGTGGTGTCAGTGCTTATGTGGCACGAGATGTCAGTACGACAAGGGTACGGGCCATTATGGATGCAGCGGTGGCGCGTTTTCAGCAAATGCAGTCGTTGCGCAATCAATTGCAGGAAACCCAACAGGAATTAGCATCCCGAAAAATCATCGAAAAAGCCAAAGGCTTGTTAATGGAGAATCGTAATTTGAGTGAGAAAGAGGCCTACCAGGTTATACGCAAAATGGCCATGGACAATGGTTTACGTATGGACCAGGTCGCGAAAAACATGATTGATATCATTACGACGTTGTCGGTATAAGGCGGGGATATGTTCACACCAGAAAAAACAGATATCAGCATTGGTTTTATGCCGTTAAGCGATTGTGCCCCCCTGGTGGTGGCAGAAAAACTGGGATTTTTTCAACAAAATAATCTCAATGTGCAGTTAGTCAGACAAAATTCCTGGGCAACCCTGCGGGACAAACTCCTGGCCGGTTATCTGGATATGGCGCAAATGCTGGCACCTATGCCGCTGGCTATGCATCTTGGTTTGGGGAGCAGCGCTCAGGACATGACAGTACCGATGATCCTGAGTTACAACGGCAACGGGATCACCTTGTCCAATGCCTTATTTGCTGAAGTACAGCAAGCCGGAGATGAGAGTGCGGCGCAATTGTTATCGGAACCTCTGAGCGCCCAACGGCTTAGCATTATCGCCAAAGAACGGCGTAGTAAGGGGCAGAAAAAACTCTGTTTCGCGGCCGTTTTCCCATACAGCTGTCATTACTATCAACTGGTTTCCTGGTTGCAGCAGGGCGGATTATCCGCTGACGATGTGGATATTCGCATTATCCCGCCTTCGGGGATGGTGCAGGCCTTAGCAGAAAATGAAATTGACGGATTTTGTGTGGGTAGTCCCTGGAATGCGGCGGCAGTCAGGGCGGGCATAGGGGCAACGGTAATCGCATCCTGTGAAATATGGCACAACACACCGGAAAAAGTACTGGGGCTTACCAGAGCATGGCAGGCACAGCATCCGCAAACCCTTTTCGCGGTGATTGATGCACTGAAAAAGGCCTGTCAGTGGTTAGCTACGAAACCTAATCGCTTTGAAGCCGCCCGTTGGTTGGCTGAACCCGAATACGTAGGTAGCAGTCTGGACAGTGTAGCACCGGCATTGCTGGACAGCTGTCTGACCACCGAGGGCGTGGATTGCCGTGAGATCAAGGGCCACACCTTGTTTCAGGTGCCGCAAAAACTCAATCAACCCACACCGGAACAAGGAATATGGTTATTGCAGCAAATGCAGCGTAGCCAGCATTTACCCAGGGATACGGATCTGCACCAGGTGATCCGTCAGGTGTATACCACCGAACGTTATGATGATGCACCGAGGTAGTGCCCAAATGCACTAAAAGGATCTCTGAATAACGCGGCTGAATGAATCGCAAAAATGTAAGTACTTGAAATATAACAGTTATAAATTTTGGCATTAAGAATGCAAAGCTAAAGTCAGAGTGATAAGAATAATAACAATCCACTCCTAAAATATCGCAAACAGCTATTCCAGGTGTGAATCGCTGTTTGCCAGGCAAAGTAGCCCGCAGAACGAATTTCTTTGAGAAATTCGCGCTGTGGGTTTTTTTTTGGCTAAAAAAAGAGGACACGAGATGTTAAGCACACATTGGATAAAGAAATTTAAACGCTCGATATGCGTTGCAATGTCTTCCGTAACATTGCTGTCGACTGCGGTTTTTGCAGATGGGGATTGGCCGGAAAAAGAAGAGTTGAAGTTTGGCTTTATCAAATTGACCGATATGGCACCGCTGGCCATTGCCTATGAAAAGGGTTATTTCGAAGATGAAGGTCTTTACGTTACCCTGGAAGCGCAGGCCAACTGGAAAGTGTTACTGGACCGGGTGATAGACGGTCAGCTGGACGGTGCGCATATGCTGGCCGGTCAGCCGTTAGGTGCCACCATTGGTTTTGGTACCCAGTCTCATATAGTGACGGCCTTCAGCATGGATCTCAATGGCAACGGTATTACGGTGTCTAACGATATCTGGGCGCAGATGAAGCAGCACATTCCCCATGAGAATGGCAAACCTGTTCACCCCATTAAAGCCGATGCCCTGAAACCTGTGGTGGATTCTTATATTGCCAAAGGTAAACCTTTCAATATGGGCATGGTATTTCCGGTATCTACTCACAATTACGAGCTGAGATACTGGCTGGCAGCCGGCAATATCCATCCGGGTTTTTACGCGCCACACAAAGGCGACATCAGTGGTCAGATCGATGCTCAGGCGTTGTTGTCAGTTACTCCACCACCGCAAATGCCCGCCACGATGGAAGCCGGCACCATTTATGGTTACTGCGTTGGCGAACCCTGGAACCAGCAGGCGGTATTTAAAGGTATCGGCGTACCGGTGATCACCGATTATCAAATCTGGAAAGACAACCCGGAAAAAGTGTTTGGCGTCAGTAAAGAATGGGCTGAACAAAACCCCAATACCCATAAGCGTGTGGTAAAAGCGTTGATCCGTGCCGCAATGTGGCTGGATGAAAACAACAACGCCAACCGTCCTGAAGCGGTAAAAATACTGGCGAAACCGCAATACGTAGGCGCTGATGCCGACGTCATTGCCAACAGTATGACCGGCACCTTTGAATTTGAGAAAGGCGACAAGCGCGAGATCCCGGATTTCAATGTGTTCTTCCGCTATCACGCGACTTACCCCTATTACTCAGATGCCATCTGGTATCTCACGCAAATGCGCCGCTGGGGCCAGATCAGTGAGCAAAAACCGGATCAGTGGTACTTCGATATCGCCGAGCAGGTCTATCGTCCTGACATTTATGAAGCCGCGGCCAAAGATCTGATCAAGGAAGGATATGCCACACCGGCAGGATTCCCGGACTTTGCAACCGAAGATGGTTTCCGCGACCCGCAAACTCACTTTATCGACAACATTACATACGACGGTAAAGCGCCCAATGCCTACCTACAGAAGTTTGCCATTGGCCTGAAAGCGGACGACAAAATTTGACCCCGACTTCGTGTCTCGAAAAAGAGCATGTGGTTGTTTTTGGACCTTAAGTACAGGGAAGTACATTTTTTACAGAACTATTGAGAACGACTAGTAACCCGGACAGATATGGATTCTGTTTTTTGATTAACCCGTAAACTTACACCCCGGAGTATTGTCATGAACCGAACTGCAGCATTGCAAAAAGTGACATTCCTGAAATTACCTGCGCCACTGGCCAATAGTGCCTGGCTGGCCGCTTTAAGAAGCGCGATGTTGCCGTTGATCGGCCTGACCTTGTTTCTGGTTTTCTGGAACATCGCCGCTAAAAATATTGATACCTCACTGGGCCAGTTTCCCGGCCCGGTGCAGGTTTACCAACAGAGCGTGAATCTCTGGCAAGAGCATCAGGCCGAACAGCAAAAAGCGGAAGCCTTTTATGAGCGCCAGGAAGAACGCAACGCCCGGCGTGTCGCGGCAGACCCTGATTATCAGCCCAAAATCAGACCTTATACCGGTGCCCCGACTTTTTTCGAGCAAATCTGGACCAGCTTATACACTGTGTCTGTGGGCTTTTTTATCGCTTCGTTGGTAGCGGTTCCGGTGGGTATCTTATGCGGTTTAAGTAAATCCGCTTATGCCGCCATCAACCCGTTAATTCAGCTGTTTAAACCGGTATCACCACTGGCCTGGTTGCCGCTGGTGACGATGGTGGTGAGCGCGGTGTACGTTAGCGATGACCCGCTGTTTTCAAAGTCTTTTTTAACCTCCGCTTTCACGGTCGCCCTGTGCTGTTTGTGGCCCACCCTGATCAACACCGCGGTAGGTGTATCGGGTATTCCTGGTGATCTGGTAAACGTCAGCAAAGTGTTGCGTCTGAACGCCTTGTCGCATGTCGTGAAAATTGTTTTACCTGCTTCTATTCCTATGATTTTTACCGGTTTACGCCTGTCTCTGGGCATTGGCTGGATGGTGTTGATTGCCGCAGAAATGCTGGCGCAAAACCCGGGCCTTGGCAAGTTCGTCTGGGATGAGTTCCAGAACGGCAGCTCTGATTCATTAGCCCGCATTATGGTGGCTGTGCTGGTTATCGGGGCTATCGGCTTTTTCCTGGATCGACTGATGCTGATGTTGCAGCGCAAGGTCAGCTGGGACAAGTCCATCAATCTGAGATAACACCTGGTAGCGCGGTAGCCAGAACAAACAAACGCTGCTGCCTGCAAAATTTAACGCTAAACAGCGGAGCAAAATCATGAGAAAGCATTTAGAACTAACCCAGGTGGGCATCGAGTTTCCAACGCCTAAGGGGCCATTTGTGGCACTGCAGGATGTCAACCTGACCATCGCCAAAGGCGAATTTATCTCCCTCATCGGTCATTCCGGTTGTGGTAAATCCACGGTACTGAATATCGTGGCGGGCCTGTATCAGGCCACCACAGGTGGTGCAATTTTAGAAGGCAAAGAAGTCAATGAACCCGGCCCAGAAAGAGCAGTAGTGTTCCAGAATCACTCCTTATTGCCCTGGTTGACGGCTTATCAAAATGTGGAGCTGGCGGTAAAACAAACCTGCAAGCACATGGATAAGGCGCAAAAGCACGAGTGGATTTTACACAATCTGGAATTGGTGCATATGACTCATGCTAAAGACAAACTTCCCGGCGAAATCTCCGGTGGTATGAAGCAGCGTGTGGGTATTGCCCGCGCCCTGTCAATGGAGCCGCAGGTGTTGTTGATGGATGAACCTTTCGGTGCCCTGGATGCACTGACACGGGCCCACTTGCAGGATTCCTTGATGGAGATCCACGCCGAATTAGGCAATACCGTGATCATGATCACCCATGATGTGGATGAAGCGGTGCTGCTCTCAGATCGCATCGTCATGATGACCAACGGCCCGGAAGCCACAATCGGTGAGATTCTGGATATTTCATTAGAGCGGCCACGCAACCGTATCGAGTTAGCGGATGACAAACAATACAACCACTATCGCCATGAAGTGCTGAGCTTCCTGTATGAAAAACAACGCAAGGTTGAGCCTGTGGCAGTGAAAAAGTCGCAACAGCAAGCCGCAGCAAAGCCCGATGCGGCCTGATTGGGGGAGAACAGTATGACTAAGCAAATGACAACAGCACAACCGCGCATTGTCGTGGTGGGTAACGGCATGGTGGGCCATCATTTTGTTGAACAAATGGTGGAGGCATTGCCACAAGCACATATCATTGTGTTAAGCGGTGAACCACGACTGGCTTATGATCGGGTGCATTTATCCGAATATTTCACTGGTAAAACGGCCGCTGAGCTGGCTTTAACCGATGAAGCCCGTTATCAGTCTCTGGGAGTGGAATTCCACGTTAACGCCAAAGTGGTGGATATCAATAATTCGGAAAAAACCGTGACCACCGAAAGCGGTGCTACCTACAGCTGGGACAAATTAGTGCTGGCCACCGGCTCTTTTCCTTTTGTACCGCCCATTCCCGGTCACGACCAGGAACACTGCCTGGTGTATCGCACCATCGAAGATCTGGAGGCCATCCAGCATTCTGCCAGTCAGAGCAAAGTTGGCGTCGTGGTGGGCGGTGGTCTGTTGGGCCTTGAAGCGGCTAACGCGCTAAAACAAGCCGGCCTGGAAACCCATGTGGTGGAGTTCGCTCCGCAACTGATGGGGGTGCAACTGGACGAAGGTGGCGGCGCGCTGCTCAAGCGCAAAATTGAAGAGTTGGGCGTGCAGGTGCACACCAGCAAAGCCACAGAAATTATCGAAGCAGGCGACAACAATCGCTATCAACTGCGCTTTAAAGACGGAGAAGTACTGGGTACAGACATGGTGTTGTTCTCTGCTGGTATTCGCCCGCAGGATGCACTGGCCAGAGAATTTGATATCGAAATTGGTCCGCGCGGCGGTATTGTGGTGAACAACCAGTGTCAGACTTCAGCACAAGACATTTACGCCATCGGCGAATGTGCGCTGTGGAATAATTTTATTTTTGGTTTAGTGGCACCCGGTTATCAAATGGCTCGGGTAGCAGCAAGTCATATCGCAGGAGGCGATTTGGCGTTTACTGGTGCAGATATGAGTACCAAACTTAAACTCCTGGGTGTGGAGGTTGGGTCTATTGGCGACGCTCATGCCAGAACACCGGGTGCCCTTACCTACATATTTGAAAATCAGCCGAAGCAGGTTTACAAGAAAATCGTGGTGGATGCCAAACAGGAACTGCTGTTGGGTGCCGTGCTGGTGGGTGATACCGGCGAATACGATACCTTGTTGCAGTTTGCGCTGAACGGCATGACATTACCGGAAAATCCGGAATCCCTGATTTTACCTGCCTCTGACGGTGCTGCTCCGGCTATTGGCGCAGGCGCTTTGCCGGATACCGCGACGGTGTGTTCCTGTCACAACGTGTCTAAAGGCGACATTATTTCGGCGATGGACGGCGGTGCTTGCGATTTGGGCAGTGTTAAAAGTTGCACCAAAGCCAGCACTGGCTGTGGTGGCTGTACTGCCTTGCTGAAAACCGTCGTAGAAACCGAGCTGGAAGCGCGCGGTGTGGAAGTGAAAAAAGACATCTGCGAACACTTTGCTTACAGCCGCCAGGAGCTGTACCACATGATTCGGGTAGAGCAAATTCACTCCTTCGATGAATTACTGGACAAACATGGCTCCGGCCATGGCTGTGACGTGTGCAAACCCACGGTGGCTTCAATCCTCGCCACTGCCTGGAATGACTATGTGCTGAAGAAGCCCCACATTGGTTTGCAGGATACTAATGATCGCTACCTGGGCAACATGCAAAAAGATGGCACCTATTCCGTGGTGCCGCGTATCGCCGGTGGTGAAGTGACCCCCGATAAATTGATTGTGCTGGGTGAAGTGGCCAAAGAATACAACCTGTACTGCAAAATCACCGGGGGGCAACGCATCGATTTATTTGGTGCCCGACTGGAAGAGTTACCGGCCATCTGGCGCAAGCTCATTGATGCCGGATTTGAAACCGGTCACGCCTATGGCAAATCCTTGCGTACCGTTAAATCCTGTGTGGGCAGCACCTGGTGTCGCTATGGCGTGCAGGATAGCGTGGGCACCGCCATCAATATTGAAGATCGCTATAAAGGTTTGCGCTCACCGCACAAAATCAAAATGGCGGTCTCCGGTTGTACCCGTGAGTGCGCCGAAGCACAGAGTAAAGACGTGGGTGTCATCGCCACTGAAAATGGCTGGAACCTCTACGTCTGTGGTAATGGCGGAATGAAACCTCGTCATGCCGACCTGTTTGCTACCGACCTGGATACCGAAACCCTGGTGAAGTACATCGACCGCTTTTTAATGTTCTACTGTAAAACCGCAGATCGTCTGCAGCGCACGTCCGTGTGGTTAGAGAATCTGGAAGGTGGCCTGGAGTATCTCAAGCAGGTAGTGATTGAAGACAGCCTTGGCATCGCTGAGGAACTGGAAGCACAAATGGCCGCAGTAGTGGGCACTTACCAGTGTGAGTGGAAAACCACGGTGGAAGATCCCGAAGCCCTGAAACGCTTCCGTCAGTTTGTGAACAGCCCGGAACAGGATGAAAACGTCGTGTTTGTGCAGGAGCGTACCCAAATTCGCCCGGCCACCAGTGAGGAAAAACAAGCCTACTGGTCACAACAGAAAATCGCGGTGCTGGATGCCACGCATTCCGAAACGGCACCTCACACCGAACCGGCTTAACAGGAGCAAGATCATGAACTGGCAACCCGTATGTCAACTGGATGATTTGATTGATAACGCTGGCGTGTGCGCCAAACTGAATCAACTACAAATCGCGCTGTTTAAATTTATTGTGCAGGGCGAAGCGCAATACTTCGCTACCGGAAACTGGGATCCCATTGGCGAGGCCAATGTCATGAGCCGGGGCATTCTCGGCTCTGTGCAGGACGAGCTGGTGGTGGCATCACCACTGTATAAGCAGCATTATTCGCTGACCTCAGGCAAATGTCTGGAAGATGATTCCAGATCAATCCCGGTGTATCCGGTGCGCCTGGTGGGTGAACAACTGGAAATCCAGGCCTGAACTCAGGCCTAAAGTGAGTAACAGCAATGAACCTACCGGCCAATAACAAACATATGCTGGAGGCGTTTCCCAGCCTTCGACGCACGACTTGCCCCTATTGTGGTGTAGGTTGTGGCGTTGATGCCAAAATGGCTTTTGCGACGGATGATGCCGGTAAAATGTGCAGTCAGCTGGTGGCTGTCAGCGGTACACCCGAGCATCCGGCCAATCACGGTCGTCTGTGTGTTAAAGGCAGCAAATTGGTGGAGAGTAACGGTCCGGATAATCGTCTGCTGCAACCGCAGATCAATGGCCAGGCCAGTGACTGGCAAACGGCCATCAGTAAGGTCGCCACAGGGTTCAGTGATATTATTGCCAAACACGGCCCTGACGCCGTGGCGTTTTACGTTTCAGGGCAATTGCTGACCGAAGATTATTACGTTGCCAATAAGCTGATGAAAGGCTATATCGGCAGCGCCAACATAGATACCAATTCCCGACTGTGTATGTCTTCGGCCGTGGCCGGATACAAGCGGGCGTTTGGTGCGGATGCTGTACCCTGCTGCTACGAAGATTTGGAACAAACCCAATTGCTGGTGTTTGTGGGCAGCAACGCCGCCTGGACACACCCGGTGTTGTATCAACGTATAGAGCGGGCGAAACAACTGAACCCCGCCATCAAGGTGGTGGTGATTGATCCCCGAAAAACCGCCACCTGTGATCTGGCGGATTTACATCTGGCCATCAAGCCAGGCTCCGATGCCGCTATTTTCAACGGCTTGCTGAATTACCTTAATCGTCATGATGCTTTGGATAAGCAGTATATTCAGCGCCATACCGAAGGTTTTGAAACCTGCCTGGAAGCGGCCGCCAAATGGTGTGTTGAATGTGTCAGTGAATTTGCTGATGTTCCGGTGAATCAGCTGCGTCAGTTTTACCAACTGTATATGCAAACCCGTCGCAGCGTGACTTTTTATTCCATGGGGGTGAATCAGTCCTCCAGCGGAGTAGATAAATCCAATGCTATTATTAATTGCCATCTGGCTACCGGAAAAATAGGTAAAACCGGATGTGGCCCTTTTTCTATTACCGGACAACCCAATGCGATGGGGGGACGGGAAGTGGGCGGTCTGGCCAACATGCTGGCAGCCCATATGGATATCGACAATACCGCCCATCGCGAGTTGGTAAAGAGCTTCTGGCAATCCCCTACCATTGCCAACAAGCCGGGCTTAAAAGCGGTGGATCTGTTTCAGCAAATCAAACAGGGTAAGGTGAAAGCCGTTTGGATCATGGCCACCAATCCGGTGGTGAGTATGCCGGACAAAGATGCCGTGGCAGAAGCACTGCAAGCCTGTGAACTGGTGGTGGTTTCCGATTGCGTGGCCAGCAACGATACCCTGGCCTTTGCTGATGTTTGTCTGCCCGCCAGCGGCTGGTCAGAGAAAAACGGCACGGTAACCAATTCTGAACGGCGTATCTCCCGTCAACGAGGGCTGTTGCCACCGGCTGGTGAGGCCCGACACGACTGGCAAATCATCTGTGATGTGGCCAAACACATGGGCTATGCCGGTTTCGATTTTCAGAACAGTTGCGATATTTTTAACGAACATATCGCCTTGTCCGGGTTTGAAAACCAGGGGCGCAGAGATTTTGATTTATCGGGGCTGGGTCATCTGAGCCTGAGTCAGTACGATAACCTGGCACCCATACAATGGCCAGTTACAGCGGATAAACCCCAAGGTACCCAGCGCCTGTTCAGTGATGGTCGATTTTATACCGCTTCGGGTAAAGCACAGTTTGTGGCTATTACGCCGAGGTTGCCGGAGCAACAAACCAATGATGCCTTCCCGTTTGTGTTGAATACCGGGCGTATCCGCGATCAGTGGCACACCATGACCCGCACCGGCAAGGTGGCTGAACTGAACCAACATACCGAAAAGCCTGCCATTCATCTGCATCCGGCGGATGCCCATCGTCTCAGTATTGCTGACGGAGACCTGGTGAAAATCACTGCGCGGCATCGTCAAGGCGCGTCTGACACGGAATTTTGTCTGATGACGGCGGTACTGGACAAACAGCAGCGGCGCAAAGACGTGTTTGTGCCGATGCACTGGAATCGCGAATACGCCTCACACGCCAACATCAATCGCCTGGTGGCACCGGTGGCAGACCCTATTTCCGGTCAGCCAGAATTGAAAGCCGCGGCGGTAGCCATTGAACCCTGGTCAGTACAGCGATGGGCGACCCTGGTGACCCGCCAGCCCCTGACCACAGAGAAACTGTCGGGGACATCGGGCTTTTGGTTAAAGCAGGTGTTACAGCAAGGGTTCTGTTACCAGTTTGCATTCGATAAATTCGATGAAGATACGCTTCAATGGTTAAAAACATTGATTCACGTGGAACATAGCCTGATCCGGCTGGAGCAACCCGGGTTGTCAGGCTGGATGGCCAGTGCAACAAAGGCAGAATCTGAATCTCAGACATTGACTGCCATGCTCTGGTGTTCACAACAGCCTTTGCAGAACAATCTGGCCTGGTTTAACCATTTACTGGCATCTGATGATTTACCCGAAGACGACATTGTCAGCACACTGAAACATCAGGCATCGCTGGCGTTTCAGCAGGGAAAACTGGTGTGTAGTTGTTTCCAGGTGCGAGAGAAAACCATTCAACAAGCCATAGCTGACGGAGTTACTTCTGTAGCCGGGCTGGGTGAAAAACTGCAGTGTGGTACTAATTGCGGCTCCTGCAAGTCGGAATTAGGCAGCATGATCAAACAATTCGCTGACAATTCACGGTCAGAGGATGCCGAATATCATTTGGCTCAGGAGGTCTTATGAACCTGACTACTTCTATAAATAATCTGTTCGGACTGCTGAATTTCAGACGGTCCGGCCCGGCACAAACTTTCAAAGGCTTTTTTGACCTGTATTTTAAAAAGTACAGCGACAATCAGCGAGTTACAGGTGGTCGCGGCGAAGTCTTTATTGTCGGCGCAGGTCCCGGCGATCCGGAATTATTAACCTTAAAAGCCCATCGTTTAATTCAAAGCGCCGATGTGGTGCTGTTTGACTGGTTGGTGTCAGAGGATTTATTACGCCTGATACCGGCGTCGGCTACCCGACAGTTTGTGGGTAAGCGCTGTGGTCAACATTCTTTTGAGCAGCAAACCATCTGCAATCTGATGGTGGAGCACGCCCGTCTGGGACGCAAAGTGGTACGCCTGAAAGGCGGTGATCCTTCTGTTTTTGGCCGAGTCAGTGAGGAGTGCGACGCGCTGCAAAATGCCAATATTCCTTATGCCATCGTGCCCGGAATTACTGCGGCCTCCGGTATGGCGGCGTATTCTGGTATGCCACTGACCGACCGTCGTTATGCCCAAAGCGTGCGTTTTATCACTGCCACCTTGAAAAATCCAGAGGATGAACCCGACTGGTCAGGCATGGTGACGCAATCCGGTAAGTCGCAGGACACCCTGGTGTTTTATATGGGGCTGAAGCGCATTGGTACTATCGCTCAGCGCTTAATATCCCACGGTATGAAAGCGGATATGCCCTGCGCAGTGGTGGATCAGGCCACGCAACAACAGCAACAGATTATCACCGGAAATCTGCGCAATATCGCCGATTTAGTGGCCGCAAAGGTGATTGAAGGACCGGCTTTATTGGTGGTGGGCGAAGTGACTCAGCAACCCTGGTCGGTGGATTTGGCTTTGCTGCACAAGGAGCACATTACCTTTTAACAACACGCTACGGTTTAACTATTAACGCAAAATTTGTTCCCAACAAAACACCCATGTTTGCCGACAGCCCGGATTGTTGTCAGCCAAACAAAACTGATTTGTAACACACAACATGAGCAAAAAGCTCAACACTAAGAGGAACACACAATGCGTACTCAAAAAACAATATTGTCTATGGTAGTTGGGCTGGCTTGTACTCCGGCGATGGCGCAGGCTCAAGGCTCATCAGCAGCAAACTCAGTAGCCGAAGCGATTCAGGAGGCCAGTGTCAGCACCCTATTTCGCTATCGCTATGAGGGTGTGGATCAGGATGGCCTGAGTGAAGATGCCAGCGCCAATACCCTGTTAGGCCGAATCACTGCTACCACCGCCAGCTACAACAACTGGCAGGCTGTAGTAGAGTTTGACTATGTTACCGAATTACTGGACAAGGATTACAACGACACCATCAATGGCAATACGGATTATCCGGTGGTGGCGGACCCCAGTGGTGCTGATCTGAATCAGTCCTATCTGAAATACAGCTCACAGGGCGGCACAGCCGTAACCTTTGGCCGGCAACGTATCAACCACAATAATCAGCGCTTTGTGGGCGGTGTGGCCTGGCGTCAAAACGAGCAAACCTTTGACGGGGTTCGCATTGAATCAAAGGTGGCTGAAAATTTTACCTTAGATTATGCCTGGTCATCCCGGGTGAACCGGATTTTTGGTTCGAAAAGTCCCAATGGCGATCTGGATGCCAGTCTGCATTTGTTTAATGCCGTCTATAGCCCGGCAAAAGGCCATAAACTGGCGGGTTTCATTTATCACATGGATTTTGATGATGCCCTGGCCCTGTCAAACAGCACGGCCGGTATCGACTATAACTACAGCGGAGCCGCGGGCGATATTGGGTATCAGGTGCACCTGAGTTATGCCAGCCAGAAAGACACCGGCGATAATCCGGTGGATTATTCTGCTGATTATTACGCGGTGGATGCCAGTGTTAAGGTGTCTGGCATTACCTTAGCTGCGGGCTTTGAGTCACTGGGTGCTGATAATGGCAAGGGCTTTGTCACGCCGCTGGCCACTCTGCATAAGTTTCAGGGCTGGACTGATAAATTCTTAGGGACACCGGGAGTGGGTATTGAAGATACCTGGTTTAAGCTGGCTACTAACCTGGGGGGCGTGGCCGTTGCCGCCATCTATCATCAGTTTGATGCTGAGCAAGGCAGTGCTGATTTGGGCAGTGAACTGGGCTTAGTGGCCAATTATGGCTTTGCTAAGCATTATAAGCTTACCGCCAAATACGCCAGTTACGATGCTGACAGCCATGCCACAGATACCGACAAAGTCTGGGTGCAACTGGTGGCTAAGTTTTAACAACTTTTGGCAACAAATAAAGCGGGCAGCGATACAGGCTGCCCGTTTATGATTGGCATTTGTGTCGGTTTAACTTTGCAATAGCACAAAGTTAAACCGGTTTTAGTTACTTTTTATCATAACCCGAATACTGCCCCGGTTGTCCTTAAGACCTGCACCATATAAGCCTTGCAGATCATCATTGATGCATAAGAAGAGTTTCCCGGTTTCATCTTTCGGGGTTTGGCTTAGCGCATTCCCCACCAGAAACGGTTGCCCCTGTTCACCAATTTTGCCAATTAAGGCGCCCATGGCTACCTGCGTTAAGGGGTAACCCGGCTGGGTTGCGATAACATTCGGGCAACCATCGGCGTCGTAAAGTTGACCGTTGTGAGTATCCGGGTCGGCCGTCCATAAACCGCTAACCCTGGAGATGGCAACCGTGCTGCCTTGTTTAACCTGGATACCGGTATCAAACCAGGGCTGACTGGCCTGAATACCTGTAAAGGGTGAGTCTCCAACGATCACTTCCAGCAATACCGGATAAGATTGGGTCGGGTTAGCCGGGGGCGGGTTGTAATCCAGTAAAATGTTGGATTCAAAGCGATCGGTAAAGGCAAAGTTATAGGCATCAACATTGGGTACCTTATAGAGTTTCCAGGCCCAGGTATTCCAGAAGTTAGTGACGGGCTTTTTGTTGAATTTCACGTACTGCCAGGCTTTCTCTCCCCAACAGCCTGCTGTGTAGGGGTTATTACCGGAGGTAAACCAGTCCTGAGGAGAGCCTCCAATGGTAGTACCTTTAGTATTGCCCACTGGCCAGGAGGCCGGACATCCCACCAGACCGGCGTTTAATGCCGCGAGTAAATCGGCCACCACCCAACCAAACAGGTCATTTTTCAGGGAGGGGACATCGCCATTCAACAATGTGTTGTGCCCGGTCAGACCCGCAATGGTATAGCCCGCATTCGCACCGTATATGCCTGCTGGCATGCTCAGTGTGGTCCAGCTACTGTCCTGACCACTGCCGGTGAATGCTGATGAGTTCAGCGTTGCTGAAAATGCAGCAAACTTGTTGCTGCTTGCCGCTATCGTCAGGCTGGCGGGTTTAGTTTTCCAGACCGCACTGGCCTGTATGAAGATATTGCGCAATTCTGGTGCGTGTTTGACCGTCACCGTAATGGCCACATTGTTGTTTAAGTTGCTATTACCGGCCGGGATAGTCCAGCTGGTGCCCAGCGCCACACCGGGATCTGCCTGATAATCAGAAATGGTGGCCGAGTAAATGTCGCCCTTATCGTTTGTCAGTAGCGTCAAGTTAGTGCCTGTATGGTTGGGCAACTGCACAACACAGGTTTTATTGGCGCTGCAAGTCAGATTGCCCGACGAAGAAACACTCACAGTGCCATTGGTCAGCAAGTTATCCAGTGAGGTCCCCGTTGGGTCAGTATTCAGGCTATACACCAGATGCAGCAATACTTTTTGTCCTGTCGTAGGAGTCAGCGCTTCGCCCTGGGCGTTTAATGCTGTGGCTTCTACCGGAGCATATATCCCGCTGGCACCTGTATTATGGGTACTGCTCAGGGTTAACCAGCCTTCTTTGACGGCATCGTGGGCGTTGTTAAATTGGGAGACGGTTTTTAGTGAGGTATCTGGTGAGGATTTATACCAGGGTACGCTGATGGTAAAGGGGCTTGCTTTGCTCCCCAGCAGAGGGGTTTTCGTTGGATCGTCGGTGGTGGTGAAACCAGAAAACAGAATGTAGCTGTCCTGACTGATCTGAGTGACCTTACCGCTGGGATAGGTATTGTTCTCAGACTTAATATGGCTGAAGTCCACCGTAAAATTAAACTGTTGTTTTTGATCCGGAATTGCACTCTTACCGGTACCGGAAAAAACGCCAGTCAGTGTTAATGCGGCGGCGTTTTCGCTCAGATACAGTAAGTAATCGGTAAAATCGTGATAGGGGAAAGGGTTGTTTGCCGGATCAGTGTAATAGCTGGCTGGCGCGGCTGCCATTGTCGGGCCTGTGAGTCGGCTTGCGACCATATTGTTTGATGAATTTGTATTCACCGTGGTATCTGGAAACTGCTGACACGGATAAGCGTTGCTGGCCTGGCCAGGGGTTTTGGGTTGTAACAAGGCCTCATAAATGGCCTGACCACTGCCGCCCTGTTTGCTGTTGCTTTCGCTTAGTCGGCCGTTATCACTGGCAAAATCGTAACTCCAAACCTTTAGCGTTATAGGAAAACTAAACCAGTCGATGTCTGTGATATCGGCGTTGTTTCCCGGGATGTCGGTGGTGTTAATGGCTGCTGCGATATAAGGTTCAAAAAAGTCATACAGACTGGAATAGGTACGGCTGGTGGTATCGGAAGGATCGGGTTCACCCCCCGCTTCTTTGTGCAAATCAGCATTGCTGAGGTAAATGCGTCCCCCGGTGTAATGATCCAGAAACACATTAGCATAGTCATTCAAACCGGCGGATGCCGCCTGAGAAGAGGCCCAATACGTTAATGCCTCATCAAAATGGGCGGCCCCTGTTGCATTGGTGGCTTTTAATCCGGTAATCCCGGATAGGGTTTGCGTTAATGGATAGCTTGTGCCGGTAGTAAGGGTTTTTTGATTGCTGCCGCCATAACCATAATATTGCTTCTGACCTAACTGCACTCCGTTCCCGGCAGGCAGGGTAAGATAGAATTGCTCAAGGAATTCATTGTAGGTGAGATCATTGCCGCCATAAGTGAAAACAATGGGGATATAGCCATTTGGATTTTTACTGGTACTCATTAAGGTCCCTCTAATTCAGGTTAAGAAAAGTGACATGACCTGAAGAGTATTAACCTAAATGCTGAAAAATCCACACCGAGCGTAAAAAAGCGCCTGGATTTACATTCCGAAACCTGATTTGGCTGGGTATTGCCGGGCTTTGTTTTGCGCCAGTATCCGGTCTAACTGGTTGGCAAAAGCCTGTTTGTCTTTTTGCGAGTAAGCTGCGGTTTTCCCGGTTTGCTCGCCACTGGCGCGCATGGTGTCCATAAAATCCCGTATGTTAAGACGTTGTCGGATATTTTCCGGGGTGTAAAGTTCGCCTCTGGGATTCAGCGCCTGGGCCTTTTTATCAATGACTTCCGATGCCAGCGGGATATCGGAGGTGATGATTAGATCGCCGGCCTGACAATCATTGACGATCCGGTGGTCGGCAATATCAAAGCCTTTTTCTACCACCACTGAGTGCAGAAAATCCGACCCCGGTAGTTGCGTGTAGCGGTTTGCCACAAAGTAACAGTGTGTTTGTGTGCGGTGCGCCGCCTTACTCAGAATCTCTTTTACCACCACCGGACAGGCGTCGGCATCTACCCATATTTTCATAAATTATTGAATTACCAGGTCTGTGTCCTGAATTTCCTTGCCACGCGGTAATGCATGTCCGGCAATCAGCACTTCTTCGTTATTAAATGATTCTATTGCATTTTTGTTGATGAGGTAAGAACGATGTAAGCGCAAAAACTGTTTCGGCAGTTGCGACTGAGTATCTTTCAGCGAGCTGTATACTACTTTTTTTTCACCGTCTCGCAGGTAGTAAGTCACATAATTGCCCAGTCCTTCAATAAACAAAATATCTGCCAACTGTATTTTGCAGGTGCGCCGCTCGGATTTTACCAGAATAAACTGCGGGGGCTGCGTTGTACTGATGGCCTGTTTTTCCAGCAAGCCGATGTACAACATGAATATTTTTACCGTACCTAAAAGCAGCACTGTAGTATTGATTAAAATGCAATTGCGTACCCAGCCGGACAGGGTCAGGGCGAAACCTTGTTCTGTCGCTAACAACAGCTTTTCGTAAAAGAAATAGCCGAACAGCATTTGCAGTAAACCAGACACCGCGATAAGCAGGGCGTAACCACAGAAAAACCACCGGTATTGGCGCGCCACCAGAAAATGGGGGATCAGCAGGTACAGCATGGCATACGCTGCCATGATGCGCACCGGCATCAGAATAAACTCCAGATAAAATGAGGCGAAATAGCCCAGCTCCGGGCGCATCCAGATATAACTGAACAGCAGGTAGTAACCCAACCAAAAGATCAGATGGGTCAAAAATCGCGAGCCAAACAGATAGAGTTCACTGTAGGTGGGTGCCCAGCGCCAGATGCCAGTCATTTATTTTTATCCTTACACATCAAAAAATCCTGCGTTGGCATAAAAGGCCAAAAAGCATCGCATTCTGATCCTAGTATGAAGGGCCGAATACCGGTGAACAAGCGAATACGATTATTTGCGGAAAAGGAAAGTTAAATGACATTACATCTACTGCTCAAACCCCTTGCTTTGTTTTTGCTGTTGTTAGCGCTCTCCCCCGTCAGTGCTGACATTAATCCTCAGGAACGGCGCGCAAAATGGCATGCCACCTTTAAAGCGGCTCAACCCGTTGGGCGGGAAATAGTCACAATTGACCCGCAGTCAGTATTGAGTGAGGCGGCATTGCAAGTAGGTGATGTGCTGCTGGCAGTGAATGATGAAGTGATTCGCGATGGTGATCAGTGGTGGGACATTATTTACGGACTGCGAGCTGCGACAGAAACCAAACTGACCTATCGCCGGGCGCAACAAGTGCATTCGGTCAGTGTGGTTTTTGAGCCGGTGCCGTTGGAGCAATACGATAGTTTACGCACTGAATATGGCTTTGTTACCTCTGATTATAATATCCGGCAACGCACTATTGTGACCCTACCAGAAAGTGAAGCGCTACTACCTGCCATTTTTGTGGTGGGCGGGCTTAGCTGTTCCAGTATGGAGTATACACCCGGACGACAGTCCAACTTTATTCGCTCGTTGCGCTACCTGGTGGAGCATTCTGACATGATGGTGATGCGAGTGGAAAAACCCGGTGTCGGTGACAGTGAAGGTCGCTGCTCGCAAACCGATTTTTTAACGGAACTCAATGGCTATGAAGTGGCATTAAAAACCTTGCTGGCGGATGCCCGTGTCGACAGAGAAAAGGTAATTGTTTACGGCAGTAGTATGGGCAGTGCACTGGCACCTTATCTGGTCAACAAATATCAACTCAATGGGGTAATCTCTGACGGTACTTTTTATCGCAGTTGGTTTGAACACATGCTGGAAATAGAACGACGTATTCTCACCATGAAAGGCGATGATCAGGCGACAGTAAACGACAAGATAAATCGCGCTTATATCCCTCTGTACTACGGCATGTTAATCGAGAAAAAGAGCTATCAGCAAGTGATTGCACAGTCACCGTTATTGGCTGAACACAACTACCACAGCCCGGCGCATATGTATGGCCGTCCGGTCAGCTTTTATCATCAGATGCAGGACTTTAACTTTGCCGGAGAGTGGGCAAAGTTGGATGCCCCTGCTCGCATCCGTTGGGGTCGCAATGACTGGATCATGTCGGAATACGACATTGATATGCTTGCTCAGGTGCTGGCAGCAAAAGGCCACAATGACTACGAAGTTCTGAAGGTGCCCGGACTGGATCACTGGGATACCCTGCATGACAGTGCGCTGAATTCATTTCAGGGAAAACCCGGTCAATGGAATGAAGCGTTACCACAGCAATTAGTGGATTGGGCCAGGTACATGCAGGACTAAAAAATCTCGCCATAGGCTGGAATTTGGCGGTGTAATCTGCATTAATAATAGCTGGATAATTTAATCTGCCTTTAAGAGTGCATCATGTCTAAGGTTACACCGTTTTCCCCCTGGCACAGGCTTATGCCAATGCTGATTTTCGCCATGATTCTGTTACCGCAAGCATCCGGCGCGGTATCACTGGAAGTTAAACAAAAAAACGGTGATCCGGCGGTTGGTGTCGTGGTGTTATTAAACAATGAGGCGGCGACGGGCGCGAATACCCGCAAAGCTGAAATGGGACAGCGTAAGCGTCAGTTTGATCCGCATGTGTTGGTAGTGCAGAAAGGCTCAACGGTGAGTTTTCCTAATTATGACGATATTAAACACCATATTTACTCGTTTTCATCAGTAAAAACCTTCGAACAGGAATTGTACGAAGGCACCGAGAGTACCCCCGTCACCTTTGAAAAAGCCGGGATCGTTGAATTAGGTTGCAACGTACACGACTGGATGTTGGGTTACATCTACATTGCGGAAACCCCGTTTTTTGGCATGACAGACGAACAGGGGCAGGTCAATATTGGCAATGCCCCGGCAGGTGATTACGAGGTAACTGTCTGGCATCCCCGTATGGAAAACGACAGCCATCGTTTTACTGCTCACACCCGAATTGCACAGACGGTGCTTATCACGTTAGATAGCAACGTGGCTGAAGCGGCAGAAACCGATTTTGATCTGGACTTTGACGACTACTAATCTTCTGTAGGGTTAATCATCTTGTTGGCAAATTCAAACAGGTGTAGTGCCGCCGGGTGTTTGAGTTTGCGCTCTGGTGAGATCAGATAAAAGTCTTCCCGAATATCATTAGTACTGCCGACTATTTCCACCTGAAATTGTTTGGTAACGTGTTCGGCAATGGGAGATGGCGCACAAAATACACCGTAACCTCCCTGACCAAACAGCTTCATCAATGCGCTGTCTTCAAATTCAGCGGCAATGTCTGGCACGATACCCAATCGATCAAACCAGGCGATTAACTCTACCCTCAGTGTTGATTTTTCTCCGGGCAACAGCATGGGGGCCTGGTGCAAAGATAAGGGGAACCCCGCTTGTAAGTTCTCTGCCAGTGACTTTTCCGCAAAAAAGGTCATGCCGGTTTCGCCCACAAAGTGATTGTAAGCTTTAATATTCCCACCCGGCGGCAGTGGTTGGTCTGAAAAAATCAGATCCACTTTATTCAGCGCCAGATCGCCCAGTAAATTTTCTAAATCGCCTTCTTTGCAAACTAATTTCAGGTTTTCATCGTAATCAATGCAGGTGCGGAATAAATCGAATGCCAACACCTTAGGAATGATATCCGTCACACCAATGGTAAATTGCAGCTGGTGCAGGGATTCTTTTTGTTTCAGATTTTGTAACAGCTCAGAGCCAAGACTGAAGATATCCTCTGCATAGCTGTAAACGAACTGACCCTGCTGATTCAGGATTAATCGCTTGCCCTTTCGATCAAACAGCTTTTTACCCAGATAGTCTTCAAAGGTTGCTATCTGACCACTGACAGTTTGTGGTGTCAGGTGCAGTAAGCTGGCGGCGCGCATAATGCTACCTTCACGAGCGGTAACGTAAAAATAGTATAAGTGGTGGTAATTCAGTTGTTGCATCGGAGTCTCGCCAGGCTAATTTATAATCAGAGAATATCTGAATAAAAATTAAAAAGATACGAATATTACGATTCTAAGTTGTATCTGATAATGTCCGCCTGTTTCATCAATAGCGGAGGTTTTATGACTGACGCGGTAAAACGTTTCTTCCAACATGATGCGGCTGGCGGCATCTTGTTGGTCGCGGCGGCTTTCCTGGCCATGGTGATGGCTAACACCCCTTTGCTGGGTGTCTACAAAGGCTTTTTAGAAGTGCCGGTAGTTTTCAAATTTGGCGCCTTTGAAATTGCTAAGCCATTAATTTTGTGGATCAACGACGGTCTGATGGCGATATTTTTCTTTCTGATAGGTCTGGAAATAAAACGCGAAGTGCTGGACGGGCAATTAAAGTCGGTCGAGCAAATTACGTTGCCAGGTGTGGCGGCTATTGCGGGGATACTGTTTCCTGCTCTGATTTATGTTTGGTTTAATTCTGGTGATCCGGTTGCGATGAATGGTTGGGCCATTCCGTCCGCCACAGATATTGCCTTCGCTTTGGGTATTTTTGTGTTATTCGGTAAGGGGTTACCTTTGTCCCTTAAGCTGTTCCTTTTGAGTGTGGCCATCTTTGATGATATCGGGGCCATTGTCATTATTGCCCTGTTTTATTCTGAAAATCTGTCCACTACCTCATTGCTGGTAGCGCTAACCGGACTGGCCGTATTGTTCCTGCTGAATCGCAAAAAAGTGCGTTATCAGGCGGCTTATATCCTGGTGGGGGTCGTGGTCTGGGCGGCAGTACTAAAATCCGGCGTGCACGCCACTTTGGCCGGCTTTGCACTGGCCTGGTTTATCCCATTGAAGGTTAAAAATGCCGATGGTCACCAAATGCTGCCACACCTGGAGCATGCACTGCATCCCTGGGTGTCATTTCTGGTGCTGCCCATTTTTGCCTTTGCCAACGCCGGCGTGAAGGTCCTGGGGGCGACCACCGAAGATCTGCTTAACCCCATAACGTTAGGCATCGCTGCAGGCTTATTCCTGGGTAAGCAAATAGGCATTTTTGGCACCTGTTGGCTGGTGATCAAATTGGGCTGGGCGAAACTGCCCAAAGACGCTAACTGGGCGCAGTTGTATGGCGTGAGTTTGCTGTGCGGTATCGGATTTACCATGAGCTTGTTTATCGGCACCCTGGCGTTTGCCGATCAGGGCCTGGATTACCAACTGAGCGTTAAAGTTGGGGTATTGATGGGCTCATTATTGTCAGCGGTTGTAGGGGCTACCGTGTTGCTGGCTTCAAAACCGCAAGAAGATTATCAACTATCTGGAGCAAAAGTATGACTAAAGGTTTGAAAAGGGGGATGGCCTGTGCAGCCGTTTTGTTGATGAGCAGTGCCAATGCGAAACCCGCGAGCGAGTTTTACGATGACATGAATCGCATGTGCGCTGATACCAACACCCAATCCAGCACCGTATTTATTACCAGTTGTTATCAGTACATTCGGGGCTTTTTGCAAGGTGCCATTCTAACGGATACCGCCATTATGGATGAAATGCAAAATGCCGGGTTTGATACCGGGTTTGCCAACCGGGCCTATCGAACCCGGGTTGGCATCGATAGAAAAAGCGTGCCAGCAACCCTTTATGCCGGCTTTTGTTTACCGGATGATTTGGTGACCCACGAAGTGGTGGTGAATTTGCTGGAAGATGTGCAAAAACGCTTTCAACAGGCGGAAGAGGGGATTCCCAATAACCCACTTTCTGAGCACTTGTATGAACTGCTGAAGCGCCGCCATCCTTGCGCGCAGGAGCCGCAAGCGGTAACGCAGTAACACCAATATGGAGCAGGGTGAGTGCGGTCTCTTGGAGGCCGCCTTCACCAGGGCTTTGCAATTTCTCTCTGTAAATGCAGGTCTATCACTACAGACATTTTTATTGCGCTAATTAGCAGGAATACCCGATTTTGGTTTCGAGACTAAACTTAGGTGAATCTGACACAGCAAAACACGACAGAGAGAACTATGACCCCATTGCTTAAACAAGGCCAAAACATCCTTAATGCAACTCAGGCAGCTGATTTCATTGCGCCGTTATTACTGCGTTTATATCTTGCACCGGTACTTATGCAGGCAGGCTGGAACAAGATGAATCACTGGCAGGATACCGTGGCCTGGTTCGGTAATGCCGATTGGGGTTTGGGTTTGCCAATGCCCGCTGTAATGGCTGCGCTGGCTGTGGGGGCTGAGTTTTTTGGTGCCATTCTTTTACTTATTGGTCTGGCAACCAGACTGGTGGCAATACCGCTAATGGCAACTATGGTGGTGGCGGCGGTTACTGTGCATCTGCAAAACGGTTGGTTGGCGATTGCCGACGCCAGTAGTTGGTTTGCTGATGGTACGATTATGAGCAATCCGGCCATTATGGAAGCCCCCGAAAAGCTGGCCGCCGCTAAATCCCTGTTACAGGAACACGGTAATTATGAATGGCTCACATCCAGCGGCAATTTTGTGATCCTCAACAACGGTATAGAGTTCGCAGCCACCTATTTCATCATGCTGCTAACCCTGTTTTTTATTGGCGGTGGCAGATATATCAGTGCAGATTATTGGTTGAACAAACATCTGACAAAGGTATAAGCCGCCCGAACGTATTTTAAAAAGCGGACTCAAAATCCAGTTTGATACACCTGATTGTATAGCTGAGTCAGCTCCTTGTGCGTGTCTGCTGTGTACCAGTCTAAATGCAACTGCAGGTAATCCCTTTGCTGACTGGCCTGGGCAATGGCCTGATTGAGTCGGGCTGCTAACTTTTCCCCTTGTGGGCCAGGTGAACACATAATGTAGCCGGTTTGGTAGTTATTCAGTTCGGCTACCGAAAAGGAGTAAAGCGGCGTGTCGGCACGCAAACTGGTGCTTTGGTAATGGTGTAACACGTTAGGGTATTCAATAATAAAGTCCACCCGACCGGCCAGCAACATATCCACCATGCCCCGCGCGGTGCCCTGGTCATTACGACGGTAAATGCTGCGGGATGTTTCAGCCTGGCTGATGATGGCATCCACTATATCACCGTAACTTCTGCCCTCCTGGATGCCAAAAACCAACTCATCAGGCAACTGCAACAGTTTCTCAATTTGTACCTGGTGTTGTGCGTTTTGGGTTGCGGCTATTGCATCTTTAATCGCCGGATTTGAAGAGTACAGTCGCTGACCTAAAAACAGCGTTTGCGGTAACCTGGTCATTGCAAAAGTTTCCGTGCGTTGCCGGGTTTTGAGCTTGTTACCGGTACAGGCATTGTTGTGGCTGAGCAAGATGGACTCGGCTCTCAGGTTATTGGCCTGCTGATACTGATAAGGCAGATTGGCTTCTTCGCTGAGCAGATCAAATAAGCGGTTTTCCAGGTTGACCCCGGAAGATGGCTTCGCATTGGGTGCGCTCATTTCGCTGACCCAGATAAGTGTTTGTGCAGCCAGTGCTTTATTGAACAGAAACAGGCATACAATTAAGGTCAGTCTAATTCTTGAATAGGTGATCACAGTACACAGCCAGACGCTTATCCTGGTCATCATAGTGGTCAGCTTTTTAGTTTATCTCAAGTCTTCATTGCATTTTGTGTGCAATAGCCAAAAAATTACCACTGCAAAGTGGAAGGTGCTGCACTGGTAGAACCAAAGTATAATATTTAATCTATGGTGCAGCGTGTAAGCTCTTATTATCTAAGAGGGTTTAATCATGCTGTCAGGTAGCGCATTAGCGCAAAAAACATCGATACTTCCAAAAATATTAGTGGTAGACGATCAACATAGTGAATCACTGTTGGTGGCTGACGTGTTAAGTCCGCTGGCCAGTATTATGACTGCCAGTGATGGTGACGAAGCCTTTGAGTTATGCCTGACGGGAAAACCCGACCTGGTGGTGATGGACATTGAGATGCCCAGAGTGGATGGAGTTTCTGCCTGTCGCAACATTAAACACCACGAAGCTACAGCAGAAACGCCGGTGATGTTTCTGAGCGCCAGCAATGACATTGCGATTGAGCGCCAGTGCTGGGAAGTCGGTTGTACCGATTATTTGTGCAAACCCGTTGAGCGAGACATAGTGCAATACCGGGTGAAATTGCAATTGTCGTTAAAACAGCACTTGCAGGAACTTCGGCGTATAACCTGCTTTAATACCCACTCTATGTTAAAGAACATGTCCTGGTTTGATTGTCTGCTGGAAAATCAATTGCAAATTTCCGCTCGCAGAGAACTCCCGCTCTCGCTGTTATGCATAGAAATCGACAATGTAGAGGACATTATCAATCAACTTGGCTATCGCCAATATGATATCTGGGTAACCGGGTTGAACCGGCTACTCGAATCTCTCTCTGTAAGCCGCAATCACGTGGTGATCAGAGCGACCCGTAATCGCTTTTATTGTTTGTATCCTGAATCTGCAGAAGAGTCCGCCCGACATATGGCCTTTATGTTGTTTCAACAGGTATACAACAAAGATGCGTTGCAGTTGTCGTGCTTTTCCCAAAACATTGAACTCAAAGTTTGCGCCTTAACTAACTATGCGGTAAAAACCCGCGCTAATGAGTTATTGTCGACCGTCAACAAGGTCTTGCAAGACATGGCAGACAGAGGCATTGCCCGGGGAATGTGCAGCAGCGTCAAGCGCCGGGATGCCCCCCTGTTTGAACCGCTCTTTCAGGCGATTTTGTAACCGGCCCGTTGGTAATTTTTTTACAGACAGTGCTGACAAATATCTATTCTGCAGCTAGCTTTATGAGACAAAGCAGCACTATTCAGACTGTGCTAAACCCCTGTTGCTGCTCCAAAAGACCAGTATGAGATGAGCCCTTTTTATGGTTTCCAGTAAAAAATACAATATCTTGGTTATTGATGATGATCCTGCCGTTACGGATCTCATTTGTGAGTCCTTAGGCGATGATTACAACATGTTTGTAGCTTTAGCCGGCGCTGAAGGCATAGTGTTGGCCACGCAAAAAATACCGCCGGATTTGATCATACTGGATATCAATTTGCCAGGTAAGGATGGGCACATGGTGGCCCAGCAGCTGTGCCAAAATGAATGTACCAAAGGTATCCCGATTGTTTTTGTCACCGGGCTGCGCGATGACAACGAAGTGGTTAAATCCTACGAGGTCGGCGGTGTTGATTTGGTGTTTAAGCCGCTCAATATTCGGGTGTTAAAAGAAAAAGTCAAAGCACACCTGCGCTATCATATCACCCGTAAGGAGTTGGCACAGCGTTGTGTCACCGATTCCATTACCCATCTACAGAATACAAGGGGCTTTAACAGCCACTTCAATAATCTTTGGTTAACCGCCAGGGTGCTAAATCAGGTAGTTTCACTGACCTTCATCAGTCTGGACAACGTGGATTTTTTACCCAGGTACCAAGGTATAAATAACCGTGAGGATTTTCTGCACGTATTCGCCAAAAAGCTGGCATTTGCCTTTGAAGGGGTACACTGCGAAATAGCCCGGTACTTTGGCTACACCTTTGCTGTGTCTGCGTTGGATAAATCGCCGGAGCAATTACAGCACATTTTACAGACATTAATGCACACCATTACCCATGGCACACCTGATGTGGGTCACTGTCAGGATGCTGAACTGATTGCCAGTATTGGCATTGCAGCCGGATTAGTGTCTGATTATTCAAGCTCAGAAGGCTTAAAGCTGGCGGCTGACAAAGCCTGGTTGCAATCCAGGCAGGAGAATATTGAAAAATGCGGGATCGTGTTGACGATTGGCACCTGATCCCGGAACAGGTATTAGCTTTCTGTTATTTCTGTCTGATTTAAAAACCAGCACTCGAAATCTGCCTTGGGCAAAGGCTTAGCGCTAAAATAGCCCTGAAAGGAAGAAATCCCCAGGTCACTGCATTGTTGCAATGCCCCTGAAGTTTCAACATTGGTGGCTATCAGCTGGATGCCTCTCTCAGACATTGCCCGCAGGGTATCCAGCCAGTGTTGGTTATTGCTATTGTCTGACAGCCAACTGGCCGGGATTTTACAACTTGAAAATCCATAGCCTTTGTCTGCGATGGCACTTTCGTCCATATGCGCGAGATTCAGGGTAAACCTGACTCCAAGTTCAACCAGTACCGCGATATTTGCCAGGCAATCCGAATTGGCCAGATAGCGCGCATCGATTTCAAGGTTTACATTTTCAGAATAAACAATGTGTTGCAGTAGCGTATATTGCAGGAAACCCGGAAAGTCAGCCCGGGCTAAGGTCGCTTCTGACAGATTGATGTTTAAATAAAGCGGTTGGTGATAATTTTCTGCCCACTCTGAAAAGGTATTAATACTCTCTTCGATAACCCAGCGATCCAGCTGTTCTATATCATTCGAACTGGCTGCAGAATGTAAGTATTGTTGGGTGGGCAGCATCTCGTTTTCAGAAATAACCCGTAGCAGGGCCTCAAAGCCCACCAAATTTAAGCTGTTGGTTTCCAATATCGGTTGGAAAGCCACTTCCAGGGAAGTGTCAATACTCATAGCGTTACTCTGGATGTTGATTGCGGGAGTACCATTTAGTTGCATTATCAGAGGCCTTATTTAACCTGATTGGGGAAATACGTGAGTGTAAATTAACTGGCTTCAGCATAGCTGACAAACACTCAAACACTAAATTAGACTTAAGTTGAATTTGTTTAATACTTTAGTCTTAGAATATGTGATAGTGGTGTTCTGGCTGTGGCAATAGCAAAAAGCAAGACGGGTCTAAAACAGTTAAAAAGTCAGACATTGAGCAGGCAAGGACAGGAGATAAAGCGGTATGGCGTTAATGCGAATCTATAAAACCAAGGTGTTGTTGGTGCTGATAACCACAGTGATTGTCAGCATGATGATGACGATTGCCGCTTTTGTCTGGGTGGAGACTAAGCGATTCACTGACGATGTGGTGCAACAAGAATTTGATACCTTATTGCAACAGATTGATACCGAGTTGCAATCTATCGCGAACAACGCCGTCAACCTTGCCGCCTCGGCTTCCGCAAGTGACTTAATTATAGCCGCAGAAGATGATCAACATGCCTTGCAGACATTGCAGTCTCACTGGCAGGCGTTGTTTCGCGTTTACCCTACTTTGCATCAGGCACGATTTATTGCTGCCAATGGCGATGAGATCTATCGCGCTGAACGTGCTGAACAGACTGTAACCTGGCGCAATACTGATGAACTGCAAAACAAAGCCGGTCGTCATTATTTTCTGGAAGCTCTGGCGCTGGATGCCGGGATTTACGTGTCGCCTTTGGATTTGAATAAAGAAAATAACGTTGTGGAAATGCCGCTGCGTCCGACCATTCGAAGCTCTGCTAAATATTTCAAGGAAGGTGAACTACAAGGGGTGGTGGTCTTTAATTTTGATCTCAGCGCCACCTTCGCACGACTGGCCGATTTACAAAGTAAAAATAACCACTGGCTGGTAAACGACAAGGGGTTTTTCCTGAGTGCGCCGGACAACTCTGCCTGGGGATGGTTGCTGGACAGGCCGGAAAACCAGGTGCGCAATCGCTTCCCCGAGCTGCAAGATTATAAAGTGACTCAGGTGCTGCCTGAGTCATTTTCCGCTGAATTTGTGATGGATAAAATCAGCCTGCCTACCCACAAGGTGATTTCGGTGGCGCTGGACGACCCTGAGTTTTGGCTCATCATGAAAAAACCGCGAAGCACCATGTTGTATCAGGAGCGTTCGGCTTATTTGATACTGGCGGGGTTAGTATTTGGGATCTTCATTGCGGTGGTTATCAATGTTTTCTTGTTCAGGCTAATCAGACAATTGCACGAAGAGAAAGATAATGCGGATAAGGCCTCGCAACAAGCCAGAGAAGCCGAAAAAGCCAAAGCGGAATTTCTGGCCCGGATGTCCCATGAAATTCGCACTCCCATGAATGGCGTATATGGTCTATTGCAAATTACCCAGGGAGAGCGCAACTACAAAAAAATTCATGATAACCTGGAGCAGGCCATTACCAGCTTTTCATTGCTGAGCCGAATTATCGACGACATTCTTGATTTTTCTAAGATTGAAGCCGGCAAACTGGAGATAGTGACTGCGCCATTTCGACTGGATAATCTGTTAAAGCAAACCGGACAAATGATGGGGCGTGCTGCCTATGGTAAACCGATTGATTTGTGGATAGATATTGATCCCAGTTGCCCCAAAACTGTGATTGGCGATTCGGTGCGATTAAATCAGATCATCAGTAACCTGGTCAGCAATGCCATCAAGTTTACCAGTAAAGGCGAAATTAACGTGCGCGTCGCCGTGTTATCAGAAGATGAAAAACAACTGCAACTGGGATTTGAGGTGCAGGACACCGGTATTGGCATGACAGATGAACAAGCGGCGAAAGTGTTTAGTGCCTTTACGCAGGCATCCGGGGAAACCAGCAGTAAATTTGGGGGTACGGGCCTGGGCTTAAGTATCGCCCGACAGTTAGTGGAACTGATGCACGGCACTATCGGGGTCAGCAGCAAAGAAGGGGCTGGCAGTACTTTCCAGTTCAATATTCAACTGCAAAAAGCCGAGGAGTCTCAGGAAGATAAACGCCTCTTTCAGGGCATTGATATTTGTCAGGCCATGGTACTCACCAAAAACGTCAATGCTCAGGCGATTATTCAACGTCAATGTTCTATTTTAGGTTGGCCTTCCAACTGTGTGCGAAGCCTGGACGATTTGCGAAGTTCGCAACGGGCAGAAGGTGCCCAACGGGTCCTGCTGATTGACGAAGCCATTCTGGACACCATAGACAAGCAGGCCCTGGCTGAGTGGCAGCAGTCGCAGGTTGATATTGTGCATCTGATCATTGTGTCGCACAACCGAAAAGACTATGGTGAAAATAGCCTGGTGATCTGTGATGATGTTTTATTAAAACCTTTTACGCCGTCCACCCTTTACGATTCCGTGTTAAGCACCACCATCCCGTTTGCCGATGACGACGCTCCGGAAAAGGCACAACCACAGGATAGCCCGTTGGCGCGTCGCCTGGTGTTAGTGGTAGAAGATAATCCGATTAATCAGCAGGTGGCGGGAGCCATGTTAAAAAACGCGGGTGCGGTCACCAAATTTGCAGAAAACGGTCAGGAATGTCTGGATCTGTTAAACAAAGGATTCAGGCCACACATTATTCTGATGGACATGCAAATGCCCATCATGGACGGTGTCGAAGCGGCGGAGGCGATCCGCAAAAACCCGGAATGGGACAATATCCCCATTTTAGCCACCACGGCGAATGCCATGGCTGCAGACCGAAAACGCTGTTTGCAGGCGGGAATGCAGGGTCACATTGCAAAGCCAGTGGTTAAAGACGAATTATTGAATGCCATTTTAGCCCAGTTGAAAAAATAACGACTCTACCGGTTTTTTGTTAGTCGTCTTCGTGGGCAATGACCCGATTTCGGCCCTGGTCCTTGGCGCGGTACAGAGCGGCATCGGCCAGGTCAAACAACAGCGCCGGCGCTTCATCCTGTTGAGGGATATGAGTAGCGACACCAACGCTTATCGTTATATGTTTGTGAATGGGCGATTTGGCATGTGGCAACTGCTTTTTACGCAGATTCACCAGTAAGTTGTTCGCAACCCGCCAGGCACCTTCTCGTTCCGTATTGGGCAGAATAACGGCAAATTCTTCGCCCCCAACCCGCGCGACCAGGTCGCCTGGGCGGCTGGCTGTTTTAAACAGACTGGCAGCCACCTGTTGCAGACAGGTATCACCCTGACCATGTCCATAGTGGTCATTGTATTTCTTAAAAAAATCGATATCGCACATCACCAGGCTGATAGCTTGCTGATCCCTTTGGGCGCGTTTCCATTCACTGGCTAATACCTGATTGTAGCTGCGCTTGTTGTCTAAACCGGTGAGTGGATCTTTGGTGGCTAATTCTTCCAGCATATCCCTTTGTAACTTCATCATCAGGTGGTTTTTTATCTTCGCCAGCAGCAACGGCATCTGCACGGGTTTACTGATAAAATCGACAGCACCCAGATCAAAACATCGGGTAATTTCAGATATTTGTTCCAGTGACGAGACAAACACCACCGGGATGTTAAAGGTTTTCATATTCTGCTTAAGTTCGCGGCAGATCTGATACCCGGATAAACCGGGAATAATTACATCTAATATAATCAGGTCAGGAGTGGGTTCAGCCAGTGCTTTTTTTAACCCTTTTTGCGCATTGGACTCGGTGAGCACGTCACACATTTCAGACAAGGCGTTATTGGCCATTTCTAAAAAGTAACGATCATCATCAATGATTAGTATTTTGGCTTTGCTATCGGGGGAGTGAATACTCAATGTTGCTCCTCGGAATTTACAAAAAAGGCGTGACCACCAGTATCACGCCTTTTGTAGCATACTTTGCGGATTAACGCATCGTAACGTATTCCTCGCCAGACGTAGGGTGGATTGCCACACAGGCGTCAAAGTCCGCTTTGGTTGCGCCCATTTTTATGGCCACCCCAAAACCTTGCAGGATTTCATCCATGGCGTAACCAATACCGTGCAAGCCCACCACTTTTTCCTCAGGGCCTGCGCACACCAGTTTCATTTTGGTTTGCTGGCGGTTGCGGGTTACCGCAGTGTACATAGCGGCAAAACTGCTGTTGTATACCTTGATATTGTCTTCGCCGTATTTGGCTTTAGCGTCTTCTTCTGACAAGCCGATTGTGCCAATGGGCGGATGACTAAATACCACGGTGGGGATGGTGTCGTAGTCCATTTTGGCGTTAGTCTGACCATTGAACAGGCGCTCCGACAGCGTGCGCCCGGCTTTGACCGCCACCGGGGTGAGATCCACTTTACCGATGTTATCACCCACCGCATAAATGTTTTCGGCCGTGGTGTTTTGGTACTCGTCAACGATGATATGACCCTGTTGATTAACCTCAACACCGGCGTTTTCCAGACCCAGATTGTCGGTAGCTGGCACGCGACCTACGGCCCAGATAACCTGTTCAACGTCCAGGCTCTTACCATCGCTAAAGGTGAGCCTGAGCAGCCCATTATCTTGTTTTACCACACTTTCCGGAATGGAGTGTGTGTGTAGCGTTGGGCCATCTTCTGCCATGAGCTCCATCAGGGTGTCACTTAACATGCCGTCAAAGTTGCGCAGTGGTGCGTGTTTTCGCACTGCCAGGTGAGTTTCAGCCCCGAGTGCATGTAATACGCCGGCCAGTTCAACAGCGATGTATCCGGCTCCGATGACCGCGGCACTTTTTGGCATGTGTTGCAGTTCGAAAAAGCCATCAGAATCAATACCCAGTTCAGCACCGGGGATTGCCGGACGCCAGGGACGCCCCCCTGTCGCGATAAGAATGTGATTGGCGGTGTAGCGTTTACCGTCCACTTCTACGGTGTTCTTGTCTACCAGTTTGCCATAGCCTTTAAGCACGGTGATTTTGTTGTTGCCTAACACCCGGTCGTAAGAGCCATGAATGCGCTCAATGTAGGCCTGGCGGTTTTTTACCAGGGTCTGCCAGTCAAATTTATTGACGGTTACGTCAAACCCATAATCCGGCGCGTAGCGATGGATCGCTTCTGCTACCTGGGCACCATACCACATGGCTTTTTTGGGTACGCAACCCACGTTGACGCAGGTGCCACCAATGTGACGCCCTTCAACCAGTGCCACTTTTTGGCCGTGCATTGCCGCACGATTTGCCGAGGCAATACCACCACTGCCACCACCGATACAAATATAATCAAAATCTGCCATTGTTATCTTCCGGATAATTTACTTGTGCTATAGGTTATGGCTTCACAGTATAGAATTGCAAACCAGCTTTAGCGATTGAATGATTCAAGTTATTCCATTAGAAATGGAAAGCGGCCATTTTATTACCAGCGAATGCGTTTCTTTAAACCGATCATCCTTGATTACAGTTAATTTTGGTGAAAATTTCAAAGGGCGTCTACTATAAAGGATATAGAAGGAATTAATTCCAACTTGGGGTTATGACGATGACCTTTCAGGAGTGAAACTATGCGGGTGCTGGTGATTGATGATAGTGCATTGACCCGAAAAATGATCATTCGCACGATTGAACAGGCGTTTGCGAAAGCGACATTTGATGAGGCCGGGGATGGTGATGAAGCATTAACGCTGCTGAATGCCAATGATTACGATATTTTCACCATTGATTACAACATGCCGGGTGCCAACGGCGAAATTGTGGCTATTGCGGCCAAAACCACGAGTCCCAATGCGCGTATTTGCATGTTAACCTCGCAGGAAGAACCCGACGTGCAGCAAAGAGTGGAGCGCATTGGCGTTCGTTTTCTGCGTAAACCCGATTTTCAGGATGAGCTTCTGGACTTTGTGCAGGCTTCGTAAGAATTGTCCGGCTCACCTTGATTATTCTCTGACAATCCCTACTTCTTTGATAATTATTTTTAAGACGGGTTAAGTATGTCTTTTACGCAATTTGAGTCTGAATTAGGCCTGCCCTTATTCTCGAAGTTCGAACCAGAAACTATTCAGGAAAATGTCAAAAGTGCCATTGCTCAGTGCAAGCAGGTCATTGACGAGTGTCTGCAACAGACTGAATACCGGTGGGACAATCTGGTGTTACCTATCGACGAGGTCAGTGATCAGTTAAGCAAATACTGGTCACCGGTATCTCATATGAACAGCGTAGTGAGCAACGATGCGCTCAGAGAGGCGCACGACGGTTGTTTGCCGTTATTGTCGGAATACTACACCTGGATGGGGCAGCACAAGGGGTTGTACCAGGCTTACAAACAAATTGCTGAGTCAGCGCATTTTAAAACCCTGAACAGCGCACAACAAAAAGTGATTAATGACGCGCTGCTGGATTTCACACTGTCCGGTGTTGCCCTGGAAAATCAGCAAAAACAGCGTTACGCCGAGATTCAGGCGCGTTTGTCAGATTTGTCCTCCAATTTTAGTAACCATGTGATGGATGCCACTTTGGCATTTACCAGACACATTACTGACCAGGCAGAACTGGCCGGATTGCCGCAATCGGCGCTGGATGCCGCCGCGCAGGCTGCCAAAGAAAAGGAACTGGCTGGCTGGTTGTTTACGCTGGACTTTCCCAGTTATTTGCCCGTGATGACCTATTGTGAAAATCGTCAGTTGCGCGAAGAAATGTATCGCGCTTTTGCCACCCGCGCCTCTGAAACCGGACCCAATGGCGGGCAATTCGACAATACCGGCATCATTGAAGAAACCTTAAGCTTGCGTCAGGAACTGGCTAAATTACTCGACTTTGACAATTATGCTGAATATTCACTGGCCACTAAAATGGCCGAGTCTGCAGATCAGGTGAAGGGTTTTTTAACGGATTTGGCTGAAAAATCCAGGCCTCAGGCTGAAGCCGAGTTGCAAGAAATCCGGGATTTTGCGGCAGAACATTATGGTGCCACGGATATTCAGGCCTGGGATATCGGCTTTTACGCGGAAAAGCTCAAACAACAGAAATACGCCATTTCTGATGAAATGCTTCGTCCTTATTTTCCGGAAGACAAAGTGGTATCCGGACTCTTTGAGGTGGTCAGACGCCTCTATGGTATTAGGGTGTCAGAAAGACATGACGTGGAAACCTGGCACAAAGATGTGCGCTTTTTTGAAATCACCGATGAGCAGGGAGAGCTAAGAGGCCGGTTTTACCTGGATCTGTACGCCAGGGCGAAAAAACGCGGCGGAGCCTGGATGGATGAATGCCGCTCCCGTTGGGTCAATGTTGAGGGCAGGTTGCAGTATCCGGTGGCCTATCTGGTGTGTAACTTTAATGGCCCGGTGGGTGATAAACCTGCTTTATTTACTCACGATGAAGTGATCACGCTGTTTCATGAGTTCGGACACGGCATTCACCATATGCTGACCAAAGTCGATGAATCCGGTGTATCGGGCATTCGCGGCGTCGCCTGGGATGCGGTGGAATTACCCAGTCAGTTCCTGGAAAACTGGTGTTGGGAAGCAGAAGCCCTGGCCTTTGTCTCCGGTCACTATGAAACCGGCGAGCCATTACCGCAGGAAATGTTGGATAAATTGCTGGCTGCCCGAAACTTCCAGTCTGCAATGCAAATGATCAGACAACTGGAGTTTTCGTTGTTTGATTTTGGTTTGCACGAGCAGTATCAGCCAGGCATGAATGTGCAGGACTACCTCAACGGCGTCAGGGACAAGGTGGCGGTAGTAAAACCACCTGAGTTTAACCGATTCCAAAATAGCTTTAGTCACATTTTCGCCGGGGGCTATGCCGCCGGTTATTACAGTTATAAATGGGCCGAAGTGTTGTCGTCGGACGCTTATTCGCGCTTTGAGGAAGAAGGGATTTTCAACGCCACAACCGGTGCCTCCTTTTTGCAAAACATTCTGGAAATGGGCGGCAGTAAAGAGCCCATGGAATTGTTTAAAGCGTTTCGTGGGCGGGAGCCCGACATTGCTGCACTGCTTCGCCATAGTGGCATCGCCGCCTGAGCAGTAACCGCCTACCGTGAGGAACCATCGTGAGCGTTGAATTATTTGCCGATATATATGCCCGTGCTGCCGAGCGCAAGGGCGGTGAGCAGGCGTTAGAAAATTTGCTGGCCAAGCCTTTGCCCAGGGCGCAACTGGCTGCATTGGGCGAAGATCGGTTCCTCGCTGAGTTTACCAAAAAAGTGTTTCAGTCGGGTTTTGTGTGGCGGGTTGTCGAACAAAAGTGGCCAGCATTTGAGCAGTGTTTCTTTGGTTTTGATATTGCCAAAGTGCTGCTCATGCCCGATGAGATGTTGGAGCAAAAAGCCAGTAATCCCGACATTATCCGCAACTACAACAAGGTGAAAACCATTCGTGATAACGCCTTAATGATTGACGCGGTACACAGTGAAAAGGGGTCATTTGCGCAATTTATCGCTGACTGGCCGGAAGATAATATCATCGGGCTATGGGAATTTTTGAAAAAGCAGGGGGCACGCCTTGGTGGCAATACCGGCCCGTATGCTTTGCGCGCGCTGGGTAAAGACACGTTTTTACTGAGTCGTGATGTGGAAGGCTATTTTAAGAGCCATGATTTGATCAGCGGCTCGGCAACCTCAAAGCGCAGCCTGGCCTGCCTGCAGGCGACATTTAATCAGTGGCAACAAGAGTCCGGCCGCTCCTTGCAGGAAATAAGCCGGGCCTTGTCTATGAGTGTTGGCGACAATCACGTGGGTATTGAGTAAGCGGAACGCGGGCTCTATCCTTGTGCTAAACTCGGCAGCTTGTCTGACTACAACCGATGGTTTTCACAAATCTTCAGCGACGTGTGGCAAGATTTTGCTATTCTGTCCTGACGCTATTCTGATCCTGTAATTATGCTGCAATTTACTTTTTTCAAACACGGCCTTGTATTGCTCATAGGGTGCGTTCTGTGCTTTAGCTCAGTGGCGCGCGGTGAGCAGGTTTATCAGTACTTTGGCGCCAGCGGTAAGTACGCATTCAAGAATGATTACTTTGTAAGCTTGTTGCGCCAGGCACTGGACGCGACCAGTACCCAGTTTGGCGCGTACCAACTGACGCAATACCCGATGCGGATGAATCAAAGCCGGGCCATTGAAAACATGAATAAAACCTGCGATTTCGATGTGCAATGGCATATGACCACTGCCCTCAGAGAGAGCAAAATGCGGGCTATTAAAATTCCATTGTTTAAAGGTTTATACGGGTACCGGGCCCTGATGATTCACCAGGACAACGAGGCAAAATTTGCCGCAATTGATGACCGTCACCAGTTGCAAATGCTCACCGCCGGACAAGGTGCCGACTGGCCTGACACCGGCATTCTCAAAGCGAATCATTTTAATGTGTACGGCGTGGCCAATTATCATGCCTTGTTTGACTTACTGGCACAAAAACGCATCGACTACTTTCCGCGAAGTGTCACTGAAATTCCGGACGAACTGACTTTGCACGCAGACAAGCCTCTGATGCGGGAGGCACACATCCTGCTGTATTACCCTGCCCCGATTTATTTTTTTGTGTGTCCTGATGACCAAGAATTGGCCAATCGCCTGGAACAGGGATTGCGGCACCTGATAAGTAGCGGGGCTTTTGCGACACATTTTCGTGCCAGCAATGAGTTTCAGGGGTTTACCCGGCAAGGGGGTTTTACTGATAAAACCCTGTTCAAACTCAGCAACCCACTGATCGAAGAACAGAGTTTACCTGCCGATGAGCGTTTGTGGTTGTTTCCCTGAACAACTGGCGCGAACACACCGAAGGAAAAAGGACCTATGTCAGACATTAAATTCACAAAACACGAAAAAGCGGCAATGGTGGATAAATTGCAGGCCTATTTTGAACGTGAACTGGATCAAGAGTTAGGTCAGTTTGATGCGGAGTTTTTGCTGGACTTCGTTTCCAAAGAGCTTGGCGCTTATTATTACAATCGAGGATTACATGATGCCAGAGGGATTTTCGAGGCCAGAGTTAAAACGATTGATGACGATATCTATGCCATTGAACAGGATATCAGCTAACCATGAACACCTGGCCTGGTGAATGCCAGACCTCGTTTACCAGACCCTAATGGGTTTTAAGCTTACTTAACAGGCCGTACAGCTGCTGAATAGCTTCGTCAATGGCCTGCGAGCTTTGCTCTGATGCTTGTGACAGTGCCGAAACCTCACGGGTGGCGTCACCAATGATCACCATATTGCGGTTCAGTTCTTCACTGACCACACTTTGTTCTTCGGCTGCCGTGGCCATCTGCATCATGCGCTCACTGATTTCTGAGATCTGTTCAGCGGTTTCCTGCATACGGGAGAAGGCTTCCTGTGAACGCATTGAGGCCTGACCGGCCTGCTCGTTGCCTTTTTCAATAATATGCACGGTTGAATTGACCTCACCTTGCAGTGCATCAATAACCGTGGCAATTTCGCTGACCGAATCCGCGGTTTTGGAAGCCAGTGCCCGTACTTCGTCGGCGACTACGCTGAAGCCTCTGCCGTGTTCACCGGCGCGGGCTGCCTCAATGGCAGCATTTAAGGCTAACAAATTGGTTTGTTCGGCAATCGCGCCAATAACATCCAGTATCTTTTTAATATCCAGACTGCGGGTGGAGACGGCCTTAACCGCCTCTGAAGCGCTGGCCATTTCACTGGACAACTCGCTGGCACT
Organism: Planctobacterium sp. R6; assembly: GCF_055755215.1. Lineage (NCBI taxonomy): Bacteria > Pseudomonadati > Pseudomonadota > Gammaproteobacteria > Alteromonadales > Alteromonadaceae > Planctobacterium > Planctobacterium sp. R6. The sequence goes on along the minus strand of NZ_JBVTQY010000003.1, from coordinate 86,128 downwards.
TTGGGTTGATAATGACACCTGTTTTTCAGTTTGTTTCACATTGTCATTAGCTTTATCTGCATTGTCTGCTGCCTCAGCCGCTGTTCGGGCCACTTCTTTTGCGGCCTCTGACATTTGCGTAATCGCGGTAACCACGCTGTCTACTTCGGTCAATTGCACCTGAATCTGAGTATTGGTTTGTTGCGCCTGACTGCGTGTGGTTTTGCTGCCTTCCAGCACCTGTTCACAGACGTTTTTAGCCTGGTCTAACAGTTCCCTGACTTTTTCTCTGAACAGGTTGAAGGCGTTCGATAGCTGAGTCAGCTCAGCGTGTGACTGTACCGAGATGTCCTGAGTGAGATCGCCACCCTGGCCGGCCAGCTCAGTCATTTTATCGGCGATGAGTTTTACCGGGCTGACAATACTGCGGGTGAACAGGTGAACCATCACCAGGGCGATACCGGTGAGTACAATAGCAACGGTGATCAGGGAGCCCATCAGGGCGTTGATGTTCGAGGCGATGGTGTCGCTGACCCTTCGGGCAGGGCTGAGAGCCGTGGCTACATCCACACCAATGATCATTTTCCAGTGGGTACCAGGTGTGGTGAGCGGGATATCCCGGAGCACATACATCATATTGTCAATGGTGACTGAGCCGCCACTGCTGCTGAGTGATAGAATCTTTGCACTGGCCTGTTTGTTTTTGAACAGTTCATCAAATTTACGGGCCAGTTTATCCGGTGCTTCGGTAGCGGCTGCGACGATTTCATGTTGGCTGATAACGTACACCGCAGACTTGCCCTGGTAGAGAGACTGTTTGAGGGCTTCAGCGGATTGCTGCAGTATGGGCAGGTTCAGATCCACGCCAACCACTCCCCGAAAGCGTCCTTCAGCTAACACCGGATAGGTCAGACTGGTCATCAGCTCTTCGTAGCCTGGGCGTATTTCATAATTGTAGGGGCTGATAATGCAGGGTTTACGGGTTTCTTTGGCGCATAAAAACCATTCTGCTGCGCGAAAGCCGAATTCATCCAGTGTGGTGTCGAATTTTTCCTGCGCGTCTTCAATTACCTCCTGAGTAATGGAATTATCAGGATTGCGCACAAAGTAAACTTCGAAACTGCCGTGACCGGCCACTGAGTGTTCAAATCCGGAAAGGTATTGCTCGCTGTTTCCGTCGAACTGGTCCTTTTCAAATTGTGCATAAATGGATGAGGTGGGACTCACCCGTAATAAGCTGGCCGTTATGCTTTGCACCTGGTTGCGACTTAGTTTTAAGTCGCTGTTATTGGATTCAATGCTTTGGGCGATTTGTTCTGCCAGAATTCGCGGAAAGGCATAGGCCTTTTCAATGGCCATGGCAATTTCGGCCGCCTGCTGCGACGCCTTCGCGGCCACCGTGCTTTCAATTTGTTGCGCTAACTCCTCGTTAACCTGGGTCACGATTTTGCCTTCTGTGGCGGTGAGTGAGAAATAGCTGACCACCATCAGTATTGCAGACAGCGCAATCAGCAAGGCGCCAACAACTGCAACCAGTTTAACGGCGAGACTCTGACTTTTAGATCTCATAGGTACCTCTTGCGGTTGGTGCTAACCGGGCTCAGAAGCTTACGGTTTTACTGATTGTTGCGAGTAAACGCGTGTCGCCATAAGTGTCCAGATCTGTGCCTTCCAGGCTCAGGCTGGCATCAAAGGCGTCAAAACTAAACTCAGAACCGATGCGCCAATGCAGGTAGTTGTCATCGCCAGGCTCCCATTCAAAGTCATCACTGTCCAGACTTTGTGAACGGTCAACGGTGGTCACCAGGGTGGTTTGTTCAGAGAAGGGGTAACTGTAGGAAATGGCCGTGATGATATGCCCTGCGCCGGTTCCGGCGTAATCAGGCGCGTACCAGAATTTCAGTTCCAGGTTGTCTTTGCCGATGGCGGCGGCGACTTCCAGATAATTGGCGTCGTTGCTGTCATCACCACCGTGATAGCTGTAGTAAAGTAGCGAGATGTCATACCAAATACCGTCTTGTAACTCATTGTAGTAGCCAGTATACAAATCTACTTCCAGATTGGTGTCGTCACCAAAGTCGACATTGGAGGCCCAGGCGCCGAAATAAAACCCCGAGTCAGCGGCAAAGTCCAGACTGCCCTGAAGTGCCGGCTTTTCATCCGTTTGGGTGACCCCGTTAAACAAATAATCCGATGCCAGGGTAATCGTTGCAGAACGTTCTGCGGCGATATTGTGGAACGACATAAGCATTAAACACAGTGTGAATAAGCGGCCGTTCATAGGTCACCAATTGGTTGTTATTTGCTCTAATTATAGCAACCTTTGATTTTTTGCCTCTTTTTTAGCGGTTTTTTCACGCTTTCCGGGCGGGTGTTTTCAGCGGCGCAAAGAAAGTGCTGCTTATTGCATATTTTTGAGTTTGGACATGACTTTATTAAATATTAAACCGGTTTGTTCGGTTTTTTGCAGTGAGTGATTGTAGTCGTCAAAGGCGGTATCAATGATATGGTGTATGCGTTCTTCCTGGTCTTCTTCCAGTCCCAGACTGGGTAGCAGCATTTCCAGATCACTCATCATATTACGAATGGTTTTGGTACTGCCATCGATACTGTGTTGCAAATCCTGTGACGCGATATTGAGTAGCTGAGTAACCTCTTTGACGGAATGTTGCCAGTCTCGGGCAAGGGTCAGTGCCTGTTGTTGATTCAGGGCATCGACTTTGACTTCGAAGGTTTCCATTAAAAAGCAGAGGTTATCCCGAAGTCGTCCGGTTTTTTCCTCATCATCGGGCATATTAAGCACCAGCAAGCTGGTATCACCGAAGGTAAAAATACAGCGGGAACCTCGGGTCCAGATGCGCTCGGACCGCCTGACAACGGTGATAATTTCCTGTTCCATAGATGTGCTGTTGCGTCCGGCAGAGGCTTCAAACCGGGGCTTGCACTGCACTTCATAATAAAGTGTGGACTTTAACGAGAGTTCCGCCAGGCAGGAAAACATTGCCTGAGAAAGCTCCCCAAAATGGGTTGCTTTATTGGCATCCTGGACGCCACGCATAATGACACCCATTTCACTTTGTGCTGACATTGCCTGAAACGCGGTGTGACTGGCGTAATCCAGCTGTTTTTTCAGACCTGACGCAGAGCAGAGCATTTCCATGGCAGCGTGAACCTTTCTGGCGACTTCCACCACGTCATAGGGTTTGTTGATATAGTCATCTGCACCGGCTTCCATGCCGCGAATGCGTTCTTCTACAGAGGTTTTCGCTGACAGGAAAATGGTATAGGTGAAACAATGACTAAAGTCTTTTTCCACGATGCGACAAATCTCGTAACCCGTCGGGCCGGGTAACAGGGTTTCCAGAATAATGAGCGTCGGCTGATCAGGGGTCAGTGTTTTGAGCATCTCCTCGCCACTGGAAAACACACAAACCTGGTAGTCATCTTCCAGCATGCCCTGAAGCAATTCCTGTTCAATATCATCCGGCTCTACAATGCATATTCTGGGCTGAGACATAACCACTCCCTGTTTTGGGTGCACGCAAAATTTCCATTGTGAACCTTAATCAGGGCGGAGCAATTAGACAAAGGTCTAAAATTTTGAGTTATTTTAATCAATGCGCTGTTGCGTTAATCTCTGGTAAAATGTTCTCCGGCAGACAAAGCAGCAAAATTTTAAGGTAAACAAGTGACACAACACACTGAAGAAAAGCATCCATCAGCACAAGATAAAACCCACTTCGGCTACAAGCAGGTAGAAAAAAATGAAAAGGTCAATATGGTGGCTGATGTGTTTCATTCTGTTGCAGCTAAATACGACATGATGAATGATTTTATGTCGATGGGCATTCATCGCTTGTGGAAACGCTTTACCATTGATTGCAGTGGCGTGCGCAGTGGACAGAAGGTGCTGGATCTGGCCGGTGGCACCGGCGACCTGACGGCCAAGTTTTCCCGCCTGGTGGGTGAATCCGGCAAGGTGGTATTAGCCGATATCAATGGCTCGATGCTTAAAGTTGGCCGGGATAAACTGCGGGATAAAGGCATTGTGGGCAATGTGGAAACGGTGCAGGCAAATGCGGAATGTTTACCTTTTCCTGATAATTACTTTGATATAGTGACAATTGCTTTTGGTCTGCGCAACGTCACCGATAAAGACGCTGCCCTGGCTTCTATTTTCCGGGTGCTAAAGCCGGGTGGACGCCTGCTGGTACTGGAATTTTCCAAACCGGAAAATCCGCAGTTTGGCAAACTCTATGACTGGTACTCGTTTAATATTTTGCCCAAAATGGGGCAACTGGTGGCCAATGATGCTGACAGTTACCAGTATCTGGCGGAGTCTATCCGGATGCATCCGGACCAGGAAACCCTGAAAGGCATGATGCAAAACGTGGGCTTTGAGCAGGTGACTTATCACAATCTCACCGGAGGCATTGTGGCCTTGCACCGCGGGTTCAAGTTCTGATGCCAGCGCCGCAGTTAGTGTCAGCGCTGTTGGAGCAGGGGCTGAATGGCTTGTTGTCTCTGGATGATGCCAGTGCGCAACGCATTGCTAAGCTAAAGGGTAAACGCCTGGTGGTTTCCTTAGCAGAGCTTCCCGGCGATTTATTGTTTGTGTTTTCTACCTCGGTTGATGTACTGGTGTTAGAGCGACAACCGACTGAAGCTGACAGGCACACCCTTTCCGAATCCGATTGCTATCTCGCGACCAGCTTGTTTACCCTGCCGGAACTGCAAAATATCAGTAATATTACCCAGTTGATCAAGCAGGATAAGCTGGTACTGGAAGGCGACATTCAGATTGCGCAGCAGTTTAGTTACCTGCTGAAAGCGCTGGATATTGACTGGGAAGAACAGGTATCCCGTCATACGGGTGATGTCCTGGCCCATGAGATATTTCAGTTTGCAGATCGGGTCAGGCAGGGTTTGCAAGGCTTTAAACGACGTCTTGAAAGCACCGTTAAAGATGCCGCGATTGAAGAAAAGAGGCTGGTGGCACCGGCACCGTTGGTGGCTGATTTCAGTAGTCAGGTAAGTGAGTTGCAGCAACGCACGCAACAACTGCAGCGGCGTCTGGAGCAATTACAGCGAAAAGAACAGGGCAGTTAAGTGCGAATATTTCGAATTTACACCATTTTAAGTGTGTTGCTCAGGCACGGACTGGACAAACTCATACCTCAGCAGTTTCGCCCCTGGTATTTTTCCGTGGTTCGAATGTCGCTGTTTTGGGTGCAAAATCAATATCCCCGCAAAAGTGAAGGTGAGCGGGTTCGGCTGGCGCTGGAGTCGCTGGGCCCGGTTTTTATCAAATTTGGCCAGATGCTTTCCACCCGCCGGGACTTGCTGGATCAGGAACTGGCGGATGAATTGGCACTGTTGCAGGATAAAGTAACCCCATTTGACGGCGCTATCGCGCAACAACTCATTGAGAAAGCCTTAAAGTTAGGTTCCATAGACGAACTGTTTGACGAGTTTGATATCCGACCTCTGGCTTCTGCGTCTATTGCGCAGGTACACACGGCCCGCTTAAAAACCGACGGGCAACAGGTGATCATCAAAGTAACCCGGCCTGACATCAAAAAAACTATCGAAGCGGATATCGAATTGATGCGGGTGCTGGCAAAAATCGCTCAGCGAGCCTTACCGGATGGCCGACGCCTGCGGCCAGTGGAGGTAGTAGAAGAGTATCGCAAAACCATCATCGATGAACTGGACTTGTCCCGTGAAGCTGCCAACGGCAATCGTTTGCGCACCAATTTTGAACAGTCTGATGAGTTGTATGTACCGAAAATCTACCTGGATTACTGCCGGGTGAATGTGCTGGTGATGGAGCGTATCTCCGGTATTCCTGTGGCCAATGTGCAGCAGTTGCAAGCCAATAATACGGATCTGAAGTTGCTGGCAGAACGGGGCGTAAACATCTTTTTTACTCAGGTGTTCCGCGACAGTTTTTTTCATGCCGATATGCATCCTGGCAATATTTTTGTGTCCAGAGAAAATCCGGCTTCACCACAATACATTGCCATTGATTTTGGCATAGTCGGCACGCTGAACCGGGAAGACAAACGCTACCTGGCGGAGAACTTTGTGGCGTTTTTTAACTCGGATTACCGCAAAGTGGCAGAGCTGCACGTGGACTCTGGCTGGGTGCCGGCGACCACGAATATTGATGATTTTGAAATGGCGATCCGTTCCGTTTGTGAGCCTATCTTTCACAAACCTCTGGCGGAAATCTCCTTTGGTCAGGTGTTGTTGCAACTGTTCAGCACGGCACGCCGTTTTGACATGGTGGTACAACCGCAACTGGTGTTGTTGCAAAAAACCTTGCTGTATGTGGAAGGCCTGGGTCGACAACTCTACCCACAATTGGATCTGTGGCAAACCGCTAAGCCCTTTTTAGAAAACTGGATGAAGCAACAAATGGGCTGGTCGGCAATGTTGGGCAAAGTCAAAACCAACCTGCCATACTGGAGCGAAAAGTTACCTGAAATGCCGGAACTGGTGTTTGACAGTTTGCAGCAAGTGAAGCGGTTTCCGCAGAAACAGCAACACTGGCATGAACAACAGATTGTGCAGCAGCGGGAAAATACCAAGAGTATTGTGTATGCCATTTTAGGGGGCACCTTCATCGTGCTGGCGGCGTTACTCCCCGGCACAACATTACCGCTGTGGAGTGCGATGTTGTGCGGTGCGCTGGGTGCGGGCTGCTGGCTAAAAACCTTCTTTAAACTGTATCGGCTTTAACCTCAAACCGGCTCTTCGCCAAAGTGCGCCTGGTATATTTTCAGCATGGTTTGGGAATTCTTAAAACCACAACGCCGGGTGACTTCCTGTAACAGGCAGCCGCGCCCGAGCAGGTGACGGGCCAGATCCAGGCGCTTTTGAATGAGATACTGTTTCGGGGTACAGCGAGTCAGGTTGTTAACCCGCCGAAAAAACTGCCGTTTGGACAGGGCAAACTGCTCAAAATAATCTTCAAAACGAAAATCCGCATTGCTGATATGAGTCTCAATCAAACGGTTGAGTTGGGCCAGAAAGATAGCGTCCCGGGATTGCTGAAAAGGCACATGCTCTTTGATTTCCTGAAATTGTTGGCGTTTGGCCTGATGGCCCTGCAGCCTGATGGCACTTTCAAGTAACAGCTCTTTGTTAAAGGGTTTACCGAAAAACAGATGGGTGTTCAGATCCAGCGCCTTTAAGCGATTCGCTGTGGTATCCCGGGAAGTGATGAAGATCACCGGCGCACCGGGTTCTGCCGAACTGCTGTACAGTTCCTGCAGCAGCTCAAAGCCGTTACCACTGCTTTGGATGGGCTCCATTAATATGATGTCGGGTTGCCATTCACGGATCTTGTTCAGTCCGGCTTGCAGGTTAAAGATGCCTTTGCAGTTAAAGTGCTGGCTCATTAGCTGTGCCAGACACATCTGGATTTCGGGACAGGGATCTAAAATCAGGCATTTAGGGCTTTCAGTGTTTGGCCCTGGCTTGTTTAACACCGGCTCTTGATAGGCCTCAAAAAATATCTGTGGCGGACAAGGATCACTGGCACCACCGTTGTCTGCTGATTGGGTGATGTATGCCGGAAAGTGAATTCGCAGCAGGCTGGGGCCCGTTGCACTGTCAAACAGGGTAGTGCTGACTTCCAGCTGTTTACCCATGCTGGCAATCAAAAAGTAGCCAGATTCGCTCTCAGGATCGGGTATGGGGTTGATGGTGTCAGCTGGCATATCGGAACTGACCACCAAATCCAGTTGTTCCTGATGCGCTTCTAAATGGATCTGTAACCCGTATCTGGCCGGAATGTGTTTCACTAAAAGATGCAGGTAAAAAGAGATGTAAATCAACAGCACCTGATCTTTTACCGGCAAAATATAGTGAATCTGTTCAGGCGCATCAAACCGGATAGTGTGTTGTGTCTCTGTGTCGGGAAAATGCTGCAACAGGCTGGTCAGGGCCCGATTCAGATTGCAACTGTTGTCGACGTTGGGGTGCAGATCGCCGGCCGTGCTTTTTACATAGCTGGTTGCCACCTGGGCGTGCTGAATGAGTTGTTCGATTTTTGCTATGCTGGATTCTGTCGCCAGGGCTTTTTCCAGTGCGTCCTGATCAAAACGGGCCTGCTGGAACCAGTCAAGGTAGTTGCTTTTAATCACAGAAAGCGGGTTGCTCAAATCATCAGACAGGGCATACAAAAAAGCATCGCGAGTTTCCATGAGCAATTGGTTACTGGCGGTCAGTTTTTGTATCACCACCTCTTGCTCTGCCATGTCTTGTTGTTGCTTGTCCTGTTTCGCGTGAAATCGCATCAACCTGAATTTGTTTTTGCGTATTTTGAATCTGGCCCGCAACAAGGCAAATATCAAGAGCAGACAGCTTGTGGCCAGAAAACTCAGAAGCCCATAAAGCCATGCCACATTTTGCGGGTAAGCAGACTCCTGATGGATGAGGTCGGCGGTTTTAGCTAAGGCGAATTCCGCTGTGTTAGTGCTGTCGTTGTATACGCTGTGCCACTGGTTTGGCAGACCCGTGCTAAATGTCTTCGACCAGGGTATTTCTGTGATACGGTCAGGCAGATTGTTTTTGCTCTGCTCCAGGGTACCTGACGCAAGTTGCAGGTAAAGCGCGATGTTTAACAGCACACTGAGCATTATCGAATACAACATACGCGAAACGTTAATTGAAACGCCTGGTGGGGGCTATTGGTTTCTGATGGCATTGTTGCAAACTCTTATTGTTATTTTTATCTGTATCTATTGAATCTGATTAAGGCTCCTTCCTGTTTTTCAATCCTGCGCCCAGGTACAACGGAAAGGTAAAAAATATAACCTTTTCCAGATAAGACAATAATCTGCCCAAGATTTCAAGTTACAAATTTTGACGAATTTGTAATCTGTGCTTTACAAACACTTTTTGCGAGGGATGCTTCGTCCAGTAAACCGATTTTCCGGTTTCGCCATTAAGTGACACTAATTAAATCATTATTTATCAATGGTATACCTGATATTTCCGGATTGTCTGGTTGTGGTCGTACCAGATGCGAGGGGTGGCTATTGTCATTCAAAATTGCTGTACATGGGGTAAGAAATGTACTCGTTTTTTTGTTTCCCAAAAATTTAGCCTCCGACACTCGCGGTTTACCGTGGGATGCAACAGAGAGGTCTCAGGGGAATAAAACGGCGACCTGCTAGTACCTGATGCCGTTACGCCGTTTCAGTAATGACTGTCAGGGGTTACAGGAAATAAATCCAAATAATATCAATGACAGGAACAATAAAAGATGTCTCTTAAACTAAATAAAATATTGCTAGGTTTAGGTATTTCTTCGCTCTCGCTTATTGCCAGTTCCACACTGGCACAAGATCTCGATGCTGCGAAAGGACCGATGAAAAGCGCCGCTGAAAAAAGTGCAAAAGCACTAAACAGTGCCCCTGACCTTGCTGAAATGCAGCAGCGTTACATCGTGGTATTTAAAGACAATGCCGTAATTGGTACCGCTGAGTCGATTAAAGGTGGTGATGGTGTTTCATTGTTTGACAGAGAAGGTAAGCTGGATGCCCGCTTAGCCTCTGACTTTTTACGCGGTCTGGGTGCAACGCCAATAAAATCCATCGAAGGCCATAAGATGATGGTTGTTAACATGGACAAGGAAACTTTCAATACTGTATCCAACCATCACAGTGTTGCGACCGCTGAAGTGGATCCAAAGCGTTATCTGCAAGCGCAAACCACCCCTTATGGTATCCCCATGGTTCAGGCTGATCAGCTGTTTCAGAATAACCTGAGCGCGCGTAAAGTCTGTGTTATCGATACCGGTTACAATCTGGGTCACCCGGATCTGCCTGATCAAAACAACGGTGCCTCTGGTACTGCCAACAATGGCAGCGTGGGTAACTGGTACAACGATGGCAATGGTCACGGTACTCACGTAGCCGGTACTATTGCAGCACTGTCTAACAACGAAGGGGTAATCGGTGTATACCCAGGTGTTGATATTCACGCGGTTAAGATTTTCAATGATTCAGGTAACTGGACATTTGCTTCTGATCTGATTGCCGGTATTCAGCAGTGTGCGGATGCAGGCGCCAATGTTGTTAACATGAGCTTAGGTGGTGGAAGTTCTTCAACTTCTGAATCGAATGCGATGCAAGGTTTTAATGATCAGGGCATCATGTTAGTTGCCGCAGCGGGTAACGATGGCAACAGCACGTTCTCCTATCCGGCGTCTTATGATGCGGTTATTTCGGTGGCGGCTGTTAGCTCCAGCGAAAATCACGCCAGTTATTCGCAGTACAATAGTCAGGTAGAGTTGGCGGGACCAGGTTCGTCCGTTTACTCCACTTATCCCACGAACACCTATGCAACGTTGAGCGGCACATCTATGGCAACGCCACACGTTGTAGGTGTTGCAGCGTTGGTATGGAGTTTCTTCCCTCAATGTAGCGACGATCAGATTCGTTCAGCTCTGCAGGCAACCTCTAAGGACAAAGGTGCTTCTGGCCGTGATAACTATTACGGTTACGGTATTGTGCAGTCGGAAGATGCCTACAATTACCTGAACACCTATGGCTGTGACGGTGACGGCTCTGGTGGTGGCGGTGGCGGCGGCGGTGACGTCGATCCGGTAAATGGCTCATTGTCTGACCTGAGTGGTGCACGCCGCGCCTGGGATCGTTACACCTGGGAAATCCCTGCTGGTGTTACCACCATGACAGTGAGTATTTCAGGTGGTACAGGTGATGCCGATTTGTACATGCGATTCGGTGCGCAGCCTTCTACCAGTACCTTTGATTGTCGTCCTTACACTGCGGGCAACAACGAAACCTGTACCTTCAACAATCCTGCTGCGGGTACCTGGCACATCGGCATTCGGGGCTACTCAGCCTATAGCGGTGTTACCCTGAACTACAGCTATCAATAAAACCGTTTAAGGTCTGACGGGCTTCTTTTATGTGTTGGGAAGCCTTCAGTAGCAGAACACCGGGGCATGTTTGCTCCGGTGTTTTATTTTTTGGGGTATTCCAAATACACAGTGGTGCCCGCCTCAGCTGTACTGTCGAAGCGAATGACACCGCCCTGCGCTTCGGTCAGCAGTTTGGCCACATAGGTGCCAAGGCCTGTCCCACCGGGTTTGTTCCAGGTGGCATACTTTTCAAAAAAGCGCTCCTGCATCGGCGTTGCGACAACCGCAGGATTATTAACTAAACACACCACACTTTTGGGGGTGTTCTGAAAACTGATATTAATTGTCGCGCCCGCATCGGAGGCTTCAATCGCATTTTTAATAATGTTCATCAGTGTCATGCGCACCATGGCGTCTTCTGCCTGAATTATCAGTAAGGCATCATCATCAATTTGCCATTTTTGGCTTTTAGACCTGAGTAGCTCACTCAGTTGTTCCGTTATTTGTTTTACCATGTCCACTAAATTAAGGTTCATAGCATTGAGTTGATGCGCTTTATTTTCCAACCGGGTGACGATATTCAGGTTGTCCACATACGCATTGGCGGTGGAGCAAATTGCCCTTAAATGCTGAGTGGTTTCTTTGACTTTTTTGGGCTCATCATAATAGACATCCAGTTTTCTGAGATTGTCTGATATTTCCTGAAATGGCCGTTTCATGTCTTTTTGTAATGCCCGGTCGAACTCTGCCCGCAATTGGGTGTAATCCACCATGAGATCCACCTGCTCTCTGAGGTTTTTTGCCGCACGTGCAATTCGGACGTGGTTTTTCACCCGGGCGGCCAGTATCTTCGGGTTGATGGGTTTAGTGATATAGTCCACGGCACCTAATTCTAAGCCTCTGACTACATCATCAGTCTGATCCATCGCTGAAATAAAGATGACGGTAATATGTTGAGTTGCAGGGTGAGACTTGAGTTTCTTACAAACGGTCAGGCCGTCCATGTCTGGCATCATTATATCCAGAAGTACCACATCCGGAGGGCTGTCAGATAGGCAAATTTTTAATGCCTTTTCGCCACTGGTGGCGGCTTTAACCTGGTAATCATGTCGTATTACTTCGGTGACAACTTTTATGTTATCCGGCACGTCATCCACCACTAAAATGCTGGTGGTTTCCAGGTTTTCCGGTTCCGTTTGAGTGTGGTGAGCTGTTTTTACCGCGGCATTTTGGTGTTTTATCGGTAAGGCGATCGCGCGTTGCAGACGCTCACTGAAGGTTTTCAGTGAAAAAGGCTTAACGATAAACTCTGATATGCCAGATTTTACGGCGTTAACAACGGTGGATTGATCTAACGACGCGGAAATCATCACAAATGCACAATTGGCCATGTTGTCACTGTTGCGGACTCTTCTGAGCAATCCCAATCCGTCCACTTCAGGGGGGTGTTGTTCACATATGATGATATCCACTGGTTTCTTTCCGAGGATTTCATTGGCATGGCTCAACTTGGCGGCCTGCTGGATATGAACAAATCCCAATTGTTTGAGCATCGATGCGATGGTGGCACGAATATTATCTGCCGGATCCACAATTAAAACTGATTTTGCAGAAAAGCTGGCCTGCGGCTTACCTGAGAGCATTGATGATTCCTTTTAAACAACGACATGGGGTGTTTTCTTACTATTGGCGCATCGCCACTGTGAATCAAGGTTTTTTTGCACCTTGCATTTATTTAATTTGTTTAGCATTGTTAATGGCGGATACCTTTTCCCCGGGCCGGATAACAGCATCTGACACCAGTGTTTTCAGGTCAGAATTTCTCTGCCGGGATCAATCGTGGACCGTTTTAGTGAGAAAAACCGTGAAAGGACTTTGGCCGTTATCGCTATTCATCGTTGCTGTAGAGCAAATTAAGGCAAGACGCTGGCAGCGCAATATGTTCCTTCTGCTCTTTGCGCTACCTGCTTTTGCGCAGCACAAAGTGGAAACCCTGTCTGTGTTCAATGGCTTAGCCAACCCGCAAATTTATGCTATCGCTAAAGACCGTCAGGGATTTATGTGGTTTGGTAGTGCCGATGGTGTCAAGCGCTTCAATGGCTACGAGTTTCATACCTTTCGACACGATCCGGACGATGCTTATTCACTGTCAAATAACAGTGTGGGAGTGATGCTGATCGATTCCTCCGATCAACTCTGGGTCGGTACCTGGGGAGGGGGGGTTAACCGGTTTGAGCGGGATGCGCAGTCTTTTATCCGGTACCAGAATGACAGCACCCAGGCCAACTCATTGAGCGCTGACCGGGTTCAGGCGCTGTTTGAAAGTGCGGCCGGTGAAATATGGGTTGGTACCAACGGCGGTGGGTTAAATCGTTACAATGCCTCAAAGGATAATTTTACGGCATGGCAGCACGATCCGGACAACCGCAATTCACTGGCCCATGATCGCGTCTGGAGTATTGCCGAAGATCACAGCAATACATTGTGGATTGGTACCTCCAATGGCCTGAATCAGTTTGATCCGGTGGCACAGACGTTTAATCATTTTGCGCCATCTGAGCAGGGATTGGACCACCCTGAAGTCAGAACCGTACACCTGGACAATGAACAGCGCATTTGGGTGGCAACGCGACTCAGTTTTGGCCAGTTTGAGCCTGCCAGTGGCGAGTACACGACGTATAATCTGCCGGGCGGGAACCTGCCAAGCATTACCAGTATCACTCAGGTTGAAGGTTCTTTGTTATTGGCGACGTTTGCCGGTGTGTATACATTTGATCTGCAACAAAAACGCTTTGTACCGGCGGGAGAAGAGCAACAATGGGGCTTACTGGAGAATCGTGACGTACGTCAGGTGATGCAGGATTCTACCGGTATCTTGTGGGCAGCGACCCGCTATTCCGGCGTCATCAAGGTTTATCAAAATGCCACACCCTTTGAAGGCTGGCGCAACATCTTAGCAGAATACCCCTTGTCCGGCTTGTTCAACCAGGTGGTGTCACTGCATCAGGAAAACACCGGGGAAATCTGGCTGGGCACCGGCCGCAGCCTGGTAAAGTTTGATGGCGCAGGTCAGTTTGCACCCCACATGAATACAGCAAGTCTGAACAACCTCAATCGGCTCAGGGTGTTAAACTTTGCTCAGAGTCAGTCGGGTGAAACCTATCTGGCCACTGATAATGGGCTATACCAGTGGCAGGGTGATATGTCGCGCATTGAACGCATCGTCATCCCGCAGTTGCAACCAGGGCGGCAGTCACTTGACTGGGTTACAGTGTCTTCAGACACCCTGTCTTCCGATAATGAATTCTGGTTGCTGCTTTCAGGTGATGATCGCATTGTTCGCTGGTCTCCTGTAAACAACAGCTTGCGTTACTACCTGGACAATGTCGATCCGGCGTTTATATTTCAGACCCAACCGGATGAAATATGGGTGGGCACTGTGGGAGACGGCCTGTTTAACATCAAAACTACAAGTCATGCGGTTAAGCAATTTCATCAGGGGGACGGCAGCGGATTATCTGACAACACCCTTAATGCGGCGCTGAAGGGCGAAAATGGTGAGTTTTGGGTAGCGACACGGAAAGGCGTTGACCGCTACAACCCGGCTACGCAGCAATTTGAGCATTTCGCCATTCAACGTGAAAATCTGGATATCGCGGTGCAGAGTTTGGTGATGGACAGGCAAGACTACCTGTGGTTGGCCACCAATCAGGGCATTTTTAAGTTGGAACCCGCGGATGGCACATTGCATCATTTCACGGTCAATGATGGCTTGCACAGCAATAATTTTCTGGCCCGTTCTGCCCTGATGGCAAAGGATGGCAGTATTTATTTTGGCAGCATTGATGGCTTAACGCGTTTCCAGCCTGAAGAGGTATATGTAAATCGGGTACCACCGCCTGTGGTGATCACCGGTTTGACACTGGACGGTCGGGTTATTAGCCCGGTGCCTGAAACCTTGGAAGTTTCTCATCATTTTAAGCAGATTCAGATTCATTACGCAGCACTGGATTATCAGGCGCCGGAGGACAATCGCTATCGCACCCGGGTTACAGGGTACTCTGATGACTGGAGCCCTGTCTCTCCGGCCACCAGGCTGTCGCTGGGTCGCCTGCAACCTGGCGAATATCAGCTGCAAATTCAGGGCAGTAACAATCATGGTGTATGGAGTGACACGCCGGCGACGTTGCACATTGTTGTGCATCCTGCCTGGTATCAGAGCCTCTGGTTTCTGACGCTTTTTCCACTGACTCTGATTATCATTATGTTGCTGGCTTACCGCTATAAAATGCAACAGCACGCCAGGGTGCAACGTTACCTCTCGGCCCAGATTGAAGAGCGAACTCAGGACATACTGGTTTTGGGGGATGTTGGCCGGGATCTCGCCAGGACCTTTGATGCCAGCACAATCGCCCAAACGATTTTTGAGAAACTGCGCAGTGGCATCGATTGCAATACCTTTGCCTTGGGCATGGTCAACCGGGAAGCCGGTTTTCTGGAATTTATCTATGCTCAGTGCAATGGTCAGGACAGTTCGGGAACGCGGTTTTCATTGCAGGAAAAAGATCTGGCCTCTGTCTGGAGTGCAAATCACGGCCAGTCGCTCGCACTGCAAAACGACAGGCAATGGCAAGCGCATAGCCTGGACCGCAGCAAATGCCTGAATGGACATGCCACTCAATCGGTCATTTGTGAACCCTTGTTAACTCACGATGGTGTACTTGGCGTAATCACTTTGCAAAGTGAAGTTTGCGATGCATTTAGCCATGCCCATCTGAGTATGTTGCGGGTAGTGGCCAGTCACGCATCGGTAGCATTGCAAAATACCATTGCCTTTGGCGAATTAGAAGCAGCGCAAAAGCGCCTGGCATTGGCAATGGAAGGCGCGAATGCAGGCATGTGGGAGCTGGATTTAAGCAACAACAAACTGATAGTGAGTGAAATCTGGGCGCGGATGTTGGGTTATGAGCCAGACGAACTGAACAGTCGCTTTGGCAGTAGCCCGGAAAAGTTTATGGAACTTCTGCATCCGGACGATAAGCAGCGGGCTACCGCCAGCATTGCCGAGCACCTAGAAGGTAAAAGCGACACTTACCGGGCGGAATTCAGGTTGTTAAACAAGCACAATGAATGGCAATGGACCCTCAGTATCGGGCAGGCTGTTCGGGATGCAAAAAGTGGTAAAGCGCTGCACATGTTTGGTATTCACCTGGACGTGTCTGATGCCAGACAACTGCAGGCGGCACTGGAAGAGGCCAGAGATAAAGCAGAGCAGGCCACTCAGGCTAAATCTGACTTTTTATCTAATATGTCTCACGAAATTCGCACCCCGATGAACGCTATTATTGGCATGAGTCATCTCGCCTTGCAGACAGAATTAAATCGCAAACAACACAATTACATCAGTAAGGTTCACAGCAGTGCAGAATCATTGCTGCGAATCATCAATGATATTCTCGACTTTTCCAAAATAGAAGCCGGCAAAATGGATATCGAGCACCTGCCTTTCGACCTGGAAGACGTTTTGCACAATTTGGCGAATGTGATGGGGTTTAAGGCGGCGGAAAAGCAAATCGACTTCTATTTCTCCATCGCGCCGGGCACACCCACCATGCTCATTGGAGATGCTTTCAGACTGGGGCAGGTGTTGCTCAACCTGGGAAACAATGCCGTGAAGTTTACCGAACTGCATGGCGAAATTGTCATTCGGGTGGCAGTACAACAAGATCGTGACGATGCGGTGCTACTGCGCTTTGATGTGCAGGACAATGGCATAGGTATGACGGACGAGCAAAAACAGCGCCTGTTCCAGTCATTTAGTCAGGCAGACAGTACCATTACCCGTAAATACGGAGGAACCGGCCTGGGACTGGCAATATGTAAAGACCTGGTTACCCTGATGGGCGGTGAAATTTGGGTGGAGAGTGCGCCGGGAGTGGGCAGCACCTTCAGTTGCACAGTGCACTGTGGCAAAGATCTCAACGCCACCGTAGCCGTGCAGCACCCCTTGCAGCAATGTCACATTTTATTACTGGATGCCAGCACCGCTTCTTTGCAGGTGATGATGGATATGTTGTTGCCCATGGGCGCGCAAGTCACCGCCATCAAGGATGTGACTGAGCTGGACAGGGTTCTGGCTGAATCCGCTGCTTTGCCTGAGTTGGTGATTATGAAAACTGACAACCACGGAGAAGTGGTAAACCAATGGCTGCAGCGCACAGCGGCGCTGCATCACCGAGACTGGCAACCCAAAGTTATCCTGTTGTTGCCGTTCGCTCAGGACGATGCGAAAAATACCGGCGATTTAGTGATTTCCGCCGTCCTTAATAAACCCCTGACTCCCAGTGTGTTGTTCAATACCTTGCAGGAAGTCATGCAACAGGGAGTCAGAGAGTTTGCCCGTCATCAACAAAACAGTGAAAAAGATGTCGACTGGCGCAAGCTTAATGGTACCCGGATATTGCTGGTGGAGGATAACGCCCTGAATCAGGAATTGGCCACCGAGCTACTGACTCAAAAAGGCGTGGTGGTTACGCTGGCTGAAGAAGGACAGTCTGCCATAGACCTGTTAGCGGTACAGAGCTTCGATGTGGTGTTGATGGATTGTCAGATGCCGGTGTTAGACGGCTATAGTGCCACCCGATTGATTCGACAGAACATTTCTGAAGGTTTACCTGTGATCGCCATGACGGCCAACGCAATGGCGGGAGACCGGGAAAAGGCTTTGGCTGCGGGAATGAATGATCATATCGCCAAGCCCATTGAGCCGAATCAGATGTACAGCACTATTGCCAAATGGCTGCCCGCTGCTGTTGCAACTGACGGGGATAGCAAGGTTTTATCTCCAGAAGTGACCACGGTATCCGCCCCGCTGAATAACGAAATTGCCTTGTCGCATCTGGATCTGCAAAAAGGCTTGAATACCTGTGCCAACAACCCCAGCTTGTATATCAAATTGCTTCAGGGGTTTAGCGAGCAGCAACCGGTATTTCAGGCTGCGTGGGCCACCGCGCAGGAGAGTCAGCAACAGGAGGAAATGGTACGTCTGGCACATACCCTCAAGGGTAATGCCGGCAATATCGGTGCCATGAAGCTGTATGCTATTGCTGGCCAGCTGGAACAGCTTTGCAGTCATCATCCCGAACAGGTTATGGATACGCTGCCCCGGTTACAACAGGCATTGGCTGATCTAAATCAGGAAATTCCGCAGGCTATCACTGAGTTGATGGCGAATTTACCTGATGATGTGGCTGAGCCCCCGCCGTCGGATGCTGACATTTCCTCCGAGGCTTCCGGCCCATTACTGGAATTGTTGGAAACTCAGGTCAAAGAGTCTGATACGGCGGCTGAAGATACGCTGGAACAGTTGCTTCCGCTATTGCCCGAACATCGAACTCTGCTGGAAAGTGCCTTGCAGGCCCTGGATGAATTTGATTTTGACCGGGTGGAAAGCCTGCTGGAACAACTGAAAAGTAGCCAGTAACGCACCTGATTTTCCCGGTCCGGTGAAATTTTTCATTGCAATGCACTTTCAATCAATAACAAGAGCCCGGTCTGGTGAGCGCCACAGGCACGCTTAAATGCGTTGTCGGATGTAGGTGGTTAACGTCCTGTCTGGCCTTGATATCACGCTGACTTTACCACTGACTATTGGCACCGAATGATGATTATACGCAAAATACAAGACACTGACTGGCCTGCAATTCTGGCGGTTCAGGAGCGCGTTTATATTGATGTGTCACCCGAACCCCTGAACGTTTTGCAGGATAAAGTACGGCACTCCAAAGGCACCTGCTTTGTGTGTCTGGCTGGTAGTCGTCTGGTGGGATATTTGCTGTCTCATCCATGGGGAGAGGAAAAACCCCCAACATTGCATCAGACTCTGGCTCCGGCTTATTGCGATGACTATATATTTCTCCATGACCTGGCGATTGATTCAGCACAAAAAGGCATGGGATATGGAAAGGCCCTGCTGGCCGCATTTTGGGATTCCATTAAGGCAAAAAAGGTCAACGCGGTACGCCTGGTTGCAGTGCAGGACTCCGAAGGGTTCTGGCAACGACAAGGGTTTCAGGCTAAAAAGGGGCTGTCGGTGGCCGCCGGATATGGCGACAGTGCAACTTTAATGGAAAGGCTACACAAAAACGGGTAGGGCTAATAATTGCCAAAGAAGCCTTCTACCCGCAATGCCAGGCCGTAAGAAGCGCTAAAGTGTTCGTCTCTGCGCCATAAAATGAAGGGTTCAACTTCAAAATACAACCATTCCCGAACGGCATTTTTACGCCAACGGCTGCTCACCAGGTATTCTTCTACGCGGTAATCCGGTTGGCTTAAACCTTCTACGTAAAATCCGGTGATCAAGGCGGATTTTTCATCCAGCCGGTGCATACTGTAAAGGTTGTGCTGCCACAGCCAGTCGTTACTTTCGTCGCGATAAAAAAAGTTGTTGTCCAGGCGCAGCACCGCGCTGTTAAACAAATCTTGTTCCAGTTGCAGTCCCAGGTGACTGCCAAAGCCATCGTGACTGTAGAAATAGGCTGCGGCTTCCCAGCGATAGCGTTGGGTCTCGGTCAGTTCGCCCCGGGCGGCATAGCGTGAGCGGGCATAGGGCTGCGCTTTGCGACCAATACCGATGCGATGGGACCACTGACTATCTTCGGTTTGTTTCTGGGTCCACTTCAATGCCAGGTTAAAGCGATTTTGCCGTGATAACACATCGTTTTGGGCGGCCTTAACCGGGGCTCTTTCCAGGTCTTCATCGTAATCACTGAATACCAGATCCACCTGATTTTTCAGGTTGGGCAATTTAAATTTGAGCCTGATTTTGGTTTCAAATTCGGCGATATCCCGGCTGCGGGGTTCCCAGCCAAGGCTTATCCGGGCACCACCTTTGGGCTCCTCATTGACGACAAAGTTCTCGTCTGCAAAAAAATCATCCAGCCAAACGGCGGTGTCATTAACGGACCCCGTGACACTTTTATGTAGTGAGTCCCACCATTGCTGTTCCGGGTCCGCATAAGCTAACGGCATATACAACAGGGCACTTACCAGGGCGATATTTACTTTTTGCAACAATCTGCTCAACCTTCCACTGTCTTTTTGCTATCTAAATAGTTGATAATGGGTTCATTAAACAATAATGAAAAATTACCTCAATACACTAAGTGTGGTCTATAACTGCCTGCAACGGCAACTATCAAACACAAAGATATTTGAGAAACCGTCAATAAAAACCCGTCTGACTCTCTGCATTTGTGGGTTGATTGGGTATAATGCTTAAAAAATTTCAGGAGACATCTCATGGGTGGCATCAGTTGGGTACAGTTGCTGATTATATTAGCGATTGTGGTATTGCTTTTCGGAACTAAGAAACTGAGAAGTTTGGGCTCGGATTTGGGCTCTGCGGTAAAAGGTTTTAAAAGTGCTGTCACTGACGAAAATAAACCCGATGCGGACTTCAAAGAGCCGGAAGGTGTCCAGGATCAGTCAAATAAACAGCAAACGACGCAATCCAAAGAAAAGCAGAACGCTGAATAATCAGGCCATAAGTCATGTTTGATATCGGATTTTGGGAGCTGCTGGTAATTGGCGTGATCGCGCTCCTGGTGCTGGGCCCGGAGCGGTTGCCCGGTGCTATTCGCTCCACCAGTCGCACTATCCGTAATATTAAGAATGTCGCCAATGGCTTTCGCCAGGAAATTGAACAGCAGGTTCGCATTCAGGAACTGCATGAAAACCTGAAAAAAGCCGAAGAACAGCAACTCAAAAACCTGTCGCCGGAACTGCAGGAGAGTGTTGACGAGCTAAAAGCTGCGGCACAATCCGTTAACAAGCCCTATCAAAAAGAATCGAATCAATAGATGTCCGAAGCCACCACATTAATTGACCACCTGGTGGAGCTGCGCAACCGACTGTTAAAAGCGGTTTTTAGTGTGCTGCTGGTGTTTATCTGCCTTGCTTATTTTGCGCAGGACTTGTATTCCCTGATGTCTGAGCCTTTACTCAGCGTTATGCCTGAAGGGGCGCAAATGATTGCTACAGATGTGGCCAGTCCCTTTTTTGCCCCCTTTAAACTCACCCTGGTGTTGTCTTTTTTTATTGCCATTCCCTATGTGCTTTACCAGATGTGGGCGTTTGTGGCGCCGGGTTTATATCAAAATGAAAAAAAGCTGGTGGCACCTTTGATGTTGTCCAGTACGCTGTTGTTTTACGCGGGTATCGCCTTTGCCTTTTTTGTAATTTTTCCGCTGGCATTTCCATTTTTTATCGGGGTTGCGCCTGAAGGGGTGGTGATCAGCACCGATATCAACAGCTACTTAAATTTTATTCTGAAACTGTTTTTCGCCTTTGGCGTCTCGTTTCAGATCCCAATCGCCATTATATTACTCTGTTGGACCGGGTTTACTACCGCAGAAAGTCTCAGAGAAAAGCGGCCTTATGTGATTGTCGGGGTCTTTGTCGTGGGCATGTTAATGACACCTCCCGATCCCATCTCGCAAACCCTGTTAGCATTACCTATGTGGCTTTTATTTGAACTTGGTGTCATGATCGGTGGTCTATACGCAAACGCCAGAGAAAGCTCTGAACTTGACGAAGAAGAAAAAAGGATAGCGAAATAATATGAAATTAACTCGATTCGCGCTGGTTGCCATCGCACTGCAACTGATGAGTTTTAATTTACAAGCAGAAACATTAGCCGAGGCCGTGGACAAATGCCGGGTTATCAGTAATTCCCTGAAAAGACTGGTGTGTTACGACCAGCTGGCACAACGGGCCAACAATCTGGAAGATTCAGAACTGGCGGAGTTTTATGCCAAACGCCCGGTTGCAGCGCCGGTACAGGGCCAAACATACGCCCCGGTAGCCAGTGATAATTCTGCCATGCCAGAAAATACCTTTGGTCTGGAACTGGAAGTATTGAAGGAGAAAAAAGCCGAGGCATCAGAACAAACATCTATCGTCGGCAAGGTAGATGAAGATCCTTATGGCAAGCTGATAATCACCCTGTCTGACGGACAGGTCTGGAAGCAAATGGATTCGGAACAGTTCCGACTGTCGGCGGGTGATACTGTGGTGATCAGCCGTGGCTTTATGGGCTCGTTTTATCTGAAGAAAAACGGTCAGAACAAGACCTTGTTAGTCAAGCGTCTAAGTTAACGAGGGGAACCTGTGTCCCCTTTGTTTGATATTGGCGTTAATCTTACTAACAACCGCTTTAACGATGATTTGCAGCAGGTCCTTGCGCGTTCAAAAGAGGCGGGAGTGCAGGGCCTTCTGCTTACCGGCACCTCGGAGGCCGAAAGCGCCGCAGCGCTGAACATCTGCAACAACTATCCCGATTGTTGGTCGACAGCCGGAGTGCATCCCCACGATGCCGCCAATGTCTCCGAAACTTTTATTGCGCAACTGCGCCACTTAGCCCGTGACGACAAAGTGCTTGCCATCGGAGAATGCGGCCTGGACTTCAACCGTAATTTTTCGCCCAGGGAAGCACAGCTAAGCGTGTTTCAGCAACAGATAGAATTAGCGACCGAGTTAAACCTGCCCCTGTTTTTGCATGAGCGCGACGCATTCGATGAACAGATTAAGATGCTGTCTGCGGTGAACCGTTTGCGCGGTGTGGCCCATTGTTTCACCGGTACCCCTGCCCAGATGCAAGCATATCTGGCACTGGGTCTGTATATCGGGATCACCGGTTGGGTGTGTGACCCCCGGCGCGGACAAGACTTGCAGGAAGCGGTAAAACACCTGCCATTAGAACGACTGCTGCTGGAAACCGATGCGCCCTTTCTTACCCCGAAAACCTTGCCAGGTAAAATCAGACGCAATGAACCCTGTTATCTGCCCCATATCGCAGAAACTGTCGCTGATCTAAAACAAATTTCTGTAGAAGAAGTTGCCCGTGCTGCCACGCACAATGCACAAACACTTTTGGGTTTCGCCTTAAATTAGTACCTGTCATTAACCAGGAGAGCTTATGCCATTTTCCCATTCTGAATTTCCTGCGACGCGATTGCGCAGAGTACGCCGCCAGGCATTTAGCCGAGATTTGGTACGTGAACACCAACTCAGTGTTAAGGATTTGATTTACCCGGTGTTTGTACTGGAAGGCGAGCAGCAAAAAGAAGCTGTACCTTCTATGCCGGGTATTGAACGATTATCCATTGATTTGTTGCTGGAAGAGTGTGCCACATTGGTGGAATTGGGTATCCCGGCGATTGCGCTTTTTCCGGTGACGCCACAATCGGCCAAAAGCGACGGCGCTGAAGCCGCCTGGGACCCGCAAGGTTTAGCGCAACGCACAGTGCGGGCGGTAAAAACTGCCTTTCCCGAGCTTGGGGTAATTACTGATGTTGCCCTGGACCCTTTCACCAGCCACGGGCAGGACGGCTTAATCGATGCCTCCGGTTACGTGTTAAACGATGAAACCGTTGAGGCACTGGTGCGCCAGGCTTTGTCGCATGCAGAGGCGGGCGCAGACATTGTTGCGCCTTCTGACATGATGGATGGGCGAATTGGTGCCATCAGGCAGGCACTGGAATCGGCGGGCCACATTAATACCTGCATCATGGCTTATTCAGCGAAATATGCCTCACATTATTATGGACCCTTTCGTGATGCGGTGGGTTCGGCGGCCAATCTAAAAGGGGCGGACAAAAAGAGTTATCAGATGGACCCGGCCAATTCAGATGAAGCTATCCGGGAGATTGCGCTGGATATTCAGGAAGGGGCCGACATGGTGATGGTTAAACCCGGTATGCCCTATCTGGACATCGTGCGTCGTTGCAAGTCAGAGCTGGCAGTGCCAACTTTTGCCTATCAGGTCAGTGGTGAATACGCTATGCACCAGGCGGCATTTGCCAACGGTTGGTTAGCCAGGGATGCCACGATACTGGAATCCTTGCTGGCGTTTAAGCGGGCCGGTGCCGATGGTATTTTAACCTATTTTGCCAAAGAGGCGGCCAGCTTACTCAAAGCCTAACTGCCAGTTAACGGCCTTTATGCTGCTTTGCTCTTCTTTCAGTAAATGTTCCAGCAACGGATTGCTGGCCAGATAGCCACGGTTAAACTGCAGTTGCCAGTGACTGTCGTTTATCTTGATATCCGGCACCATAAAGCGATTGTCGAGGCGTTGACTGCACAGAATGATGGCCAGTCTCAAGGTGCGGATCAGCAGGTTTATCTGGTGCTCGTTGCTTTTAATACTTACCCCGTCGCTGTGGGTTGTATTGGGATTAGAGCTGACCACCCTGGCAATCAATTGTTTTTCTTCAAAGTTTAGCCAGGCCATGTTGGTATGCTGGATAAGGTAGCGACTGTGTTGCTGGTGATTTTTAAAACTCACCATTTGCCCGGCTTCATGCAGTAAACAAGCATTTTGCAATACTTTTTGCTTCATCTTGCTCAGGCCTGGCTCAGGCTGACAGTTGGCCAGGATTTGCTGGCAACAGCGGTAGACCCGGTGCGCCTGACTTTCATCAATGCGAAACAGGGCCAGCACTTTTTCCTGAGTGCGGTTAAAGGGCGTGGGCAGGATAGTGGCCAGTACTCCTTCCCGCAGTGCTCCCTGTGCCAGGTGCATTTCTTTGATATTCAGGGATTCAAATAAGGCGATTAAAATTGCCAGTCCGGCCGGAAAGATCGCTCTGCGACTTTCCTGCAACCCGTTAATTTTCAGGTTGTCCAGATGCCAGGCGGAACAACAGGCTTGTGCTAATTGGTGTAAAAAGGGCAATGTGATGATGGCGGGCAGGTTTTGGGCACTGAGAATTTCTACGATAGCCTGAGGTGTACCTGAAGCACCGAGACAATCATCCACCTTGAGATCGCGAAACTCATCCAGCACCGGCGCTATCACCTGTTTGGCCGCGGCAACTGCCTGCTTAAAGCCTTCGGCGTTGAGTTGATTGTTAGCAAACCATTTGTTGGTCCAGGTGACGCAGCCCATGTTCAGGCTTTGCAATGCTTTGGCCTGATTGCCTTTGCCCCAGCCCAGCTCAGTACTGGCGCCGCCAATATCGATTACCAGCGAAGTCTGATTGGGCTTTTGATCACTGGTAACACCGTTGAATATCAGTCTGGCTTCTTCTTCGCCGCTGATCACCTGTATTTTGTGGCCAAGGATTTTTTCACCCTGGTGCAGAAAGTCCTGGCGATTTTGCGCCAGACGCAATGTGGCTGTGGCAACAACCACAATGTTGGCGGCGGGAATGTGCTGTAGTTGCTGGGCAAAGATCGCGAGGCAATCCCAGCCCCGTTGCATACTGATCTGATCTAATTCTTGTTGCTCATTAAGCCCTGAGGCCAAACGGACTTTTTGTTTTACCCGGTTCCTGATGCGAATCCCGTTTTTGGTGTTTTCTACGACCAACAGGTGAAAACTGTTGGAACCAAGGTCGACGGCGGCATAGGTGTTTTCGAGCATGTCGTTTGGCATCGGGCTAAGGCAATTTACCTGTTGTTATGGCGCTTTTGGTTGTGACGTTTATCACGATGGGCGCGCTTGCGGTGATGCCTTTTCGGAGCATTGACGTCTTCCAGCAACGCATCGTGGAAGTAGTCTGTTACCGGTATTGTATGGCCGATATAAGTCTCAATCGCCGGCAAGTTCAAGGCGTACTTTTCACAGGCGAAACTGATAGCGTGACCACTTTTCCCCGCCCGGCCAGTACGGCCAATACGGTGTACGTAATCTTCTGCATCATCCGGCAAGTCGTAGTTGTAAACGTGGGAAACCTTATCGATGTGTAAACCACGGGCTGCGACATCGGTGGCCACCAGAATATCCAGCTGACCTTTGTCGAAGTCCTGCAGTATATTCAGGCGTTTCTTTTGTGGAACATCACCGCTTAACAAACCCACCCGATGCTTATCGGCATTTAGCCAGTCTGTAACCAGTTCACAGGTGTGTTTGGTGTTGGCAAACACGATGGCTTTTTCTGGCCAGTCTTCTTCCAACAGTGTTAACAGCAACAACATTTTGTCGTTGTCTGAGGGATAAAACAGCTCTTCTACAATGCGACTGGCGGTCTTTTGCTCAGGTTCAACCTGTACATGCACCGGGTTATCCATGTGCTCATAGGCCAGTTCCTGAACGCGGAAAGACAGCGTTGCTGAAAACAACATACTCAGACGGTTAACGGCCGGTGGCATGCGGCGGAACAAAAAGCGGATGTCTTTGATAAAGCCCAAATCAAACATGCGATCAGCTTCGTCCAGTACGGCGACCTGAATGTGTTGCAGGCTGAAGACCTGTTGTTTGTAATAATCGATGATGCGGCCAGTCGTACCAATGACTATGTCTACGCCTTTTTGCAGGGTTTCCAGTTGACTTTGATAGCCTTCACCACCATATATCAAACCAAGCGATAAATCCGTGTGTTTGGCCAGAATTTCTGCATCTTTGTGGATCTGCACGGCCAGTTCGCGGGTGGGTGCCATAATGATAGCACGGGGCTGACCGGTATTGTCTTGCTCATGAGTGAGCAGGTGATTAAAGGTTGCAACCAGAAACGCAATGGTTTTGCCTGTACCTGTTTGTGCTTGTCCGGCGACATCCTGACCATTCAGGGATTGCGGTAAGGCCAGAGCCTGAATCGGCGTGCAATGTTCAAAACTGGCCGCCTGAAGTGCCTTTAAAATTTTCGGATGAATGTTTAGATCCGAAAAGTGGGTCTCTGTTAAATGTGTTGTTTGCATAGCTTATTGCTTATCAACCCTTGCATATTAATCCAGTTGCTATAAGAATAGCGCAACATTGGTTTCGTCTCACTTGATGAAACCCAAGCCTAACGTGGAGAGTTTAATGAGTGATAAAATAGTCACCTTGTCTGATAGTAGTTTTGAAAGCGATGTCATCAAATCAGAAAAACCTGTTTTGGTAGACTTCTGGGCTCCATGGTGTGGCCCATGTAAAATGATCGCGCCAATCTTAAATGCTATCGCGGAAGACGACAATTTCGCCAGCAAGATAACAGTTGGCAAGCTGAATGTCGATGATAATGTTGAAACTGCCGGTAAATACGGTGTTCGTGGCATTCCGACCTTGTTGATTTTCAAAAATGGCGAAGTCATCGGCACTAAAGTCGGTGCATTGTCTCGTGCTCAGCTGGAGCAATTTATCAGCGAGTCAGTTGCATAAATTCGGGCTGGTCAGTAAGTGTTGTTGCAACACTTACTGACAGCTATTAACGCCTGCCTATTCGCTGATTTTCTTCTGATTATCGGTTTTTATAAAAGCACACACCAATTCTGACAGGATTTGACCAGCGGCGCGCATTTCTTGCGGCGAGTTGATATCTGGCGCGGCTTCAGCCAGATGCAGGTATTTGACTCTGGGCAGCATGGCCATCTCCGTCACGTAGTACAGCGCATCCTCATAGGGCATCCCGGTTGCTGTGATGGCACTGGCTGGCATATTGGAAAGACAATCCACATCCAGCTCCACCCCAATGGGTAATCCGGAGTGCATCAGATAGCGGGCGCAATCTTCCAGGCATTGATCAAAGTTGAGTTTCCTGCTCCAGTGACTATCCTGAATGCTTATCCAGCGAAAGTCGTGCTGGCGCATTGCCGCTAACGCATCTTCATTGTTTTTTTGTTCGTGCAGACCCAGCACCATGTAACGCGACAGCAGTTGCTCTGTTGCGGCGTAACGGAATGGGTTACCACTATGACGTCCTTCCTGAGCCCGAAAATCACTGTGGGGGTCCAGATTAGCCACTGCCAGCGGTAGTTCTTCTGAGGTGCTGCAGGCTTTGATTATCGGATAAGCATTGTTGTGCCCACCGCCAATGATGATGGGGATCAACTGCGCATCAAAGATGGACTGCAATAATGCGCTTACTCGCTCGTCTATTTCACAACATAAATTACGCAGTGTTTCCAGATCAGTATCTGACTGATCCGCCCGTTTCAGTAAGTCGGAAAAGTCCAGCTCCCCTAACAAGGCGATTTTTTCAGTGGGAATAAAATCGTTGTGTTGCAGGTTAATAAAGCTATTTAAAAACGCCTGCCAACCATAGCGGGCACCGCCTTTACCCAGATTAGCGCGGGGGCCGATATCTTCCACAAGGCCCACCAATACGTATTCGATACCGGCGCGTTTTAAGGCGTGGAAATCAGTGTGTTGTGCGAAACACAACACCTCGCCGATTTTGGTTTCACCGGCGCGTTGATTTAACAACGAGGCGATGTCATCCAGACAATAGAAGTTGAGTTCGGTACTCATCTGACAACGCGGCCTGTTAATCTATGTCCAGTGGTTCCGGCGACAGCACAATGCCCGTGCTGTCAGCATAGATGTGGTCTTCCGGTAAGAAGGTCACTCCCGCGAAATTCACGGCAATGTTGATTTCGCCAATATCATCGGAGTCGGCGCCTACCGGTATGGAAGCCACGGCGTGAATACCGATGTCTGAATCTTCCAACACATCAACGTCCCGGACACTGCCGTAGCAGATGATGCCTTCCCATTGGTTTTCCACTGCGGTCTGAACATTCATGGCATCCAGCAGTGCTCTGCGGGTGGAGCCGCCGCCGTCAATTAACAACACTTTACCGGCCCCGTTTTCATTGACCACTTTATCGATCAGACCTTTGTCTTCGAAACACTTAACTGTGGTTACTTCACCACCAAAGGAGTTCCGGCCTCCAAAGCTGATGAAGATCGGATCCAGTACATCAATGCTGTCAGCAAATAAGTCACAAAGTTCAGATGTGTTGTATTCCATGTCAGACCTCAAAAGGGCAATTTTTTCTTAGTCTACGCCAAGTTAAGCGCTTTGTCAGGCCTATTAAATCAGAGTTTTTGGCTTTCTTTCCGGTTGGCGAAAAGATTGTCATATTAGTGTCTTTTTAGTGTAACCACAGGTTAATAAATCGTCGCTAGACTGCCTGTAATGAGATTACCGCGATTGCATGATTGACAGAAACTGACTGGTAAAACAAAACGATGAACCTGATTACACGCGTCGATTTACAGTTGTTCCAATGGTTGTTTAGTAAGAGTACTGGACGGGATTGTACTGTGTTTCGCTACATCTCGAAAAGCGGCGATGGTCATGTTTATCTGATTCTGGCATTGGTGTTATGGCTGTTTGAACCTCGCCATGGAGCGCTGTTTTTATACACCGGATTGTTAGCCTACGCGATGGAATTGCCCCTGTACGTTATGTTGAAGAAAATGTTCAAACGGGCGCGTCCATGTGATTTCCGCTGTGACATTATGGCTCATGTACAACCTTCCGATAAATTCAGTCTTCCGTCCGGTCACACGGCGGCGGGTTTTTTAATGGCGACATTACTGGCCAACTTCTATCCGTCTTTCGCTGTACTGGCCTATAGTTGGGCCAGTCTGATTGCGTTGTCTCGCATTATGTTAGGGGTTCATTATCCCGGTGACATTCTGGCGGGTGCAACACTTGGCGTCGCCATCTCTACTATCAGTATCAATCTTCTTGCCTAATTTAACCGGGTTCTACAGACAAGCATAACAACATGACATTAAAAATATTGTACGGTGTCCAGGGCACCGGAAACGGCCATACTACGCGTGCCAGAGTGATGGCCAAAGCCTTTGAAGAGCGACGGGATGTCGAGGTGGATTTTCTGTTTAGCGGGCGCGCCAAAGAAAAGTACTTTGATATGGAGGTTTTTGGGGACTTTCAAACCCGCAAGGGGTTGACCTTTATTCACTCAGAAGGTTCGGTAAACCCCTTCAAAACCGTTACTCAGGCAAGGCCGATACAATTGTGGAAGGATGTTAAAGCGTTAGACTTGTCCCGATATGATCTGGTGCTGAACGATTTTGAGCCGGTCAGTGCCTGGGCTGCTAAACAACAAAAAGTCCCTTCTATTTCTATCAGTCATCAGGCGGCTTTTGCACATGATGTACCGAAAGCCGGGCAAAGTGTGATTGACCGGTTGATTATGAACAATTTTGCGCCAACGCAAATGAGTTTAGGGGTGCACTGGTACCACTTTGGTCACGCTATCATGCCGCCGTTTATCGAAGACCAGATTTCTGATGTCACCATAGGCAGTCATTATCTGGTTTATCTGCCCTTTGAAAGTCTGGAAGAGATTTCTACCTTGCTGGAAAGCCTCAGTGAATACAACTTTATGTGTTTTCATCCCGACGTTGAACAGGAGCGGGATGAGGGCCACATCTCCTGGCGTAAAACCAGCAAAGCGGGCTTTCACAAGGCGTTACATAGCTGCGCCGGGGTTATTGCCAACGGTGGATTTGAGCTGTCCAGTGAGTGTCTGCAATTGGGTAAAAAATTGTTAATCAAGCCGCTGCACGGGCAATTTGAGCAACTGTCTAATGCCAAAACGCTGGATGCGTTGGGACTGTGTCAGATCATGATGAGTTTGGATCAGGAAAAGCTGGAGCAATGGTTGGATCTGCCTCCCGGCGAGGCCATCGAATTTCCCAGTGATCCGTGTGCATTAATTGACTGGTTGGTGAAAGGTGAGTGGCAGGATACCGCGTCAGTAGTCAAAGCATTGTGGCAACAGGTGAAATTTCCTGACAACGTGCAGCGCAAACTGGATAGTATGGTGAAATCCTAAGCCGCAGAACAGCGGCGTTGGTATTAAAAAGGCAGGCGTGGTAAAACAGATCAAAGCAATCCCGTCTACCTGAGTTACATGACTAAATCATCGGTAAATACCAAGATTAGTGGCTTTAGTGCCTGCCTGCGCACTCACTATGATGGCCCGTTAAACGCTGACGCGCTGGAACAGCAGGTACGCAAAATAAGCCTGCCGGCAAATCACACCTTATGGCTGGCTCATGAGCAACAGCAATATCTGTATGTGCTTGAGTCAGGTTTGCTCTATGCTTTTTTTGAAACGACCCAGGGCAAAACGTTTTGTAAGGAAGTGTATTGGGAACAGGACCTGATATTTGGTTTTCGCAGTTTACTGTCGAATGTGCCCTATCCCTATAGTGTCAGAACGCTTGAACCTTCGGTGCTGTATCAAATTCCGCGTCAGCAGTATCTGCAACTGACAGAGCGATGCCCAAAATGGCAGGCGTTTCATTTAAGTGTGGTCAGCGAATATTACATGCACAAAGAAGGTAAAGAAGAGTTTTTATTGCTGAACTCTCCGCAGCAGCGAGTGGCTTTATTTTACGACACCTATCCGGATTTAGTGGCCCGTTTGCCGCAACATATCATTGCGTCTTACCTTGGGATAACCCCGATAAGCTTTAGCCGCATTAAAAAAAGATTGGGTCAGTTAACAATTGTTAATGCGCGCAGGGCAACGACACTCTAAGCTTGCCGCCATCTATTCCCAGCAATGCTATGAGTCATGCAAATTACTGTTAAAACCTTTGAAAACCTGTCAGTCCATGAATTACACGACATTTACCAACTGCGCATCGCGGTGTTTGTGGTGGAGCAAACCTGTTATTACCAGGACGTCGATGATCTGGATAAACACCCACTTACCCAACATCTGATGATCCGGGACGGTAATGTACTGGCGGCCTACGCCAGAGTGCTGGCACCAGACACCGCTTATCCTGAATACGCCAGTCTGGGTCGTATCGCTAATGCGAAGAGTCATCGCGGCATGGGACTAGGTCATACTCTGGTGGCAAAATCGCTGGAGGTTTGCCATCAGCACTGGCCGGAACATGGCATTAAAATCAGTGCCCAGGCACATCTACAGGGGTTTTATGGCAAGCACCAGTTTGCAGCGGTATCTGATGTCTATCTTGAAGACGATATTCCCCACATTGCCATGCTAAGAAAACCTGATCATAACGAGTAGCTGATAGTCGTGGATAAGCGTCTTTTTTATATCTGGCGGCGACCGGTGGTCTCTGCGCTGTTGCTGGCCATTGGTTTTTTGTTGATCGGAAACCTGTTTGCCACCGGGGCCGACGTATTTGTAAAGGCCTTTGCCAGTTCCAGTGGCATATACCAGTACCTGTTTTTACGTCAATGCTTGCTGGCACTTTGTCTGTTGCCGTTTTTCCTGCAATTACCCAAAGATGCCAGAATATTGCGGCGTGCCAGAGTGCAAACCTTCAGGGCAAATCTGACGGCGATAGGTGGTGCCTGTGTCTTTCTGGCATTGACGGAATTGTCGCTGGCGACCGCGAATGTGTTGTTTTACGCCAGCCCGGTGCTCACTTTATTGCTGGCAGCCTGGTGGTTTAAGGAGCCGCTGCACAAATACCGAATCTTCAATATTGTGTTTTGTTTTTCCGGGGTGATCATTGCTTTGCAACCCGACAGTGGCGGTATCGGGATTTTTGCCGGACTCGCAGCGGCCCTTTGCATTGCCTGTCACAATTTATTGGTGCGTTTTATCCCGGCCAGCACACCGACACTGGCAATTATGTTTTGGGGAACCACGTTATCGATACCACTGATGGGGGCGCTCGCCCTGCTGGACTGGCGACCTCTGAACCTTTCAATGCTGGTGCTGGTGGTGGGGTCTGCCATTTGTGTTTGTGGTTACCAGTTGTGCTGCATTGTGGCCTATCGAAGGGCGGAAGCAGGCGCGATTGCTCTGGCGGAATACTCCGGATTGATCTTTGCCGCACTGGTGGGCTGGTGGATCTTTAAAGAAGCGATCGATATCTGGATTTCTGTTGGTATGCTGATGATCATTGCGCCGATTCTGTGGCAAACAATACACGAGCAGAAAAAGGCGAAAGCGCTGGTTAATGAAGAGTGCATTTCCTCTGAAAAACCTTAAAACACTTTCGGTGAAGATTATTTCCTGACAAACTGGCAAACGGAATCTTTCATTAACGTATTTTTCAATAGGAGTCTGTTTTGAAATCGTTAGTTAAAAAAACGCTTGTGTTGTCCGCTATGGCCGCTTTGTCTTTACCCGCATTGGCAAAAATGACACTGTTTAGTGAAGACATGTCTCATGGCGCTTTTCTTAAAAACGCTCAGGTATTTAATGGCTTTGGATGTTCCGGCGAAGATAAGTCGCCACAACTGACCTGGTCAGGTGCACCGGAAGGGACTAAGTTTTTCGCTGTTTTCGCCTATGACCCGGATGCGCCCACCGGCAGCGGTTGGTGGCACTGGCAGCTGGTCAATATTCCGGCTGAGGTTACTTCCTTGGCAAGCGGAGCCGGTGCCGTGGGTGATGAACATCTTCCCAAGGGGGCAATGCAACTGCGCAATGATTACGGCAGCGCTGGCTTTGGTGGCGCCTGTCCGCCGGTGAACGACGGTGCACATCGCTACCTGTTTACCGTTTATGCCTTGCCTGGCAAGCTGGATTTATCGCCGGATGCCTCTGCGGCCTTAACCGGTTATATGGTGCAGGCTAACGCTCTGGATTCAGTGACGATGCAGGCCCTGTACAAACGCTGATACCGCAACTGTGCTGCCCGGTTGTTGAACCGGGCAGCGCCTGGTGTCATGTGCTGTATTGCCCGGACGGGAATACAATTGTACAAATATCCAGTGCTTTTGATTATAATGCCCCAACTTCTTTTCCTCAGGCAATAAAAACAGGGGTGCCATGGACGTCTCGCGACTACTGGATAACTTAAACGACAAACAGCGCAGTGCCGTTGCTGCACAAGCCCGGGACATGTTGGTGCTGGCGGGTGCCGGTAGTGGTAAAACGCGGGTTTTGGTGCACCGAATTGCCTGGCTGATGGATGTTGAGGGGCTGGCTCCGCACAACATTCTGGCCGTGACCTTTACCAACAAAGCTGCCCGCGAGATGCGTGGTCGGGTGGAAGAGTTAATGGGGCGCTCTTTGCATACCATGTGGATGGGCACCTTTCACGGTCTGGCCCATCGCCTGCTGCGTGCTCACTATGCAGATGTAAATCTGCCTGACAGCTTTCAGATCCTGGACTCGGATGATCAGTATCGGTTGATCCGTCGGATTTTGAAATCCATGAATCTGGATGAAAAACACTGGGCCCCGAAACAGGTGCAATGGTATATCAATGGCAACAAAGACGAGGGCTTAAGGCCACATCAGATTGATACCCGGGATGACTACACGCAGCAAAAAATGGCTGAGATTTACAAAGTGTATCAGGAAACCTGTGATCGCTCCGGGCTGGTGGATTTTGCCGAGCTTCTGTTGCGGGCTCATGAGTTGTGGGTGAACAACCCCGAGATTCTGGCCCATTATCAACGTCGTTTTCGCGCCATTTTGGTGGACGAGTTCCAGGATACTAACAATATTCAGTACGCCTGGCTGCGTTTGCTCAGTGGCGAAGGCAACAACACCATGATTGTCGGCGATGACGATCAGTCAATTTACGGTTGGCGTGGTGCCAACATCGAAAATATCCATCATTTTCTGCGGGATTATCCCGGTGCAGAAACCATACGGCTGGAACAAAATTACCGCTCCACCGGTGTGATTCTGAAAGCAGCCAATGCGGTAATAGACAATAACCAGGGGCGCCTGGGCAAAGAGCTCTGGACCGAACAAGGCGAAGGCGAGCTGATAAAAGTCTATGCCGGTTTCAACGAAATGGACGAAGCGCGATTTATCATTTCTAAAATCAAATCCTGGTTTGAACAGGGCAACGCCCTGCAGGATTGTGCCATTTTATACCGCAACAATGCCCAGTCCCGTATTCTGGAAGAAGCCCTCCTGCACGAATCTATCGCCTATCGCATTTATGGTGGAATGCGCTTTTTCGAGCGGCAGGAAATCAAAGACGCACTGGCTTATATGCGTATGATGAATCATCCCCTGGACGATGCCGCATTTGAACGGGTGGTGAATGTACCCGCACGTGGCGTGGGTGAAAAAACTCTGGGTCAGATCCGGGAGCTGGCACGTGAAAATCAGCAGTCATTGTGGCAAACCGCGATGTTGATGATCGCCGAAAAGCGCCTCGCTTCGCGGGCCAGCAACGCCATCAAGAGCTTTATTGATATGGTGCTCACCATGCAGGAAGATTTTGCTGACATGGGGCTGGAACAGCAATGTGATGCCGTTATTCGCCATTCCGGATTGTATGCCATGTATCAGGCGGAAAAGGGAGAGAAAGCCCGGGCCAGAATTGAAAACCTGGAAGAGCTGGTAACCGCCTGCAAACAATTTGTGGTACCCGAGGAAGCGGATGAAATGACGCCTGTGGCTGCATTTTTGGCGCATGCCTCGCTGGAGGCCGGTGAGACTCAGGCGGATAAGCACCAGGATGCGGTACAAATGATGACCATTCACAGCGCCAAAGGACTGGAGTTTCCTCTGGTGTTTTTGGCCGGTGTTGAAGAAGGCATGTTTCCCAGCCAAATGAGCCAGGAAGAGCCGGGGCGGCTGGAAGAAGAGCGAAGGCTTTGTTATGTGGGTATGACCCGTGCAATGGAGCAACTTTATCTGACCTGGGCGGAAAGTCGGCGTTTATACGGGCAGGATAAATTTCACACTATGTCACGCTTTATCAAAGAGATGCCATCGGAGTGTCTGGAAGAGGTGCGTCTGCGCACAACAATATCCCGGCCAGTCTACAACCGCTATGAGCACGCTGCTTCCCACCAGGCGTTTGAAGATTCCGGTATGCAGTTGGGGCAACGGGTGCAGCATCCCAAATTTCAGGAAGGCACGGTCATCAATATGGAAGGTCAGGGCGAACATGCACGAATTCAGGTCAATTTTGATGAATTTGGCAGCAAATGGCTGGTCATGAGCTATGCACGTTTGACTAAAGTATAATAACATTTAACAGGTATTTAATTGCATACTTAGACGCTAAACCGCCGAGCAGAAAATGACCCTGATGCAGCACAAAGTACTCGTTATCGAAGACAGCCCCACCAGTATGCGAGTACTGAGCCATCTGGTGTCTAAAGCCGGACTGGAACCCGTGACAGCTGCGAATCTGGCGCAGGCGAAACAGATCTTTGCCTCCAGCTATCCCGAGGAGTACCTCTGTGCGCTGGTGGATTACAACTTACCCGATGCCGAAGACGGCGAAGCCATCGATTATGCCATTCAGGCCTTTATTCCCACCGTTGTCATTACCGGCCGGCTGGATGAGCGCACCCGTGATAGGGTGTTGTCCAAAGATGTGGTGGATTACATACCCAAAGAAAATGCCCAGGTTTACGATTACCTCAGCCGGTTGTTATTGCGACTGGAAAAAAATAAAAAAATCGGTGTGCTGGTGGTAGATGATTCTCGCCTTAGCCGTTCGATGGTGACTTCTTTGTTGCGCCGCCACAATTTCGTGACCTATGAAGCGGAAGATGGCCAGGAAGGGCTCACTGTGTTGCGGCAACACAATAATATCAGGCTGGTGATCACCGATGAAAACATGCCAAATAAAACCGGTGTGGAAATGGTGGCCGAGTTGCGCAACACCTTCAGCAAAGATGAAGTGGCGGTAATTGGTGTTTCGGGTAAAGGCAGTTCTGCATTGTCTGCGCGGTTTATCAAAAGTGGTGCAAACGACTACATCAGCAAGCCCTACTGTCACGAAGAGTTCTTTTGCCGGGTAATTCAGAATATTGAACACATTGAAAACGTTGCGGCGATTAAACATGCCGCCAATACGGATTACCTGACCGACTTACCGAATCGTCGTCACTTTTTTGCCCGCATTAAGGCCAATCTGAGAATGGCGCCGGGTTTTGTGTGTTTTGCCATTTTTGATATGGATAACTTTAAGGCGATAAACGACAATTATGGTCACGATGCCGGAGATCACGTACTCAAGGTGGTGGCGCAAATACTCAATAAACACTGTGAGTATCATTATGTAGCGCGCTTTGGTGGCGAGGAATTTTGTGCCTACTTGTCAAACCTGGATATGGCGTCTGCCAGCCAATTGCTCGATGCCGTGCGTGAGGAAATTGCTTCTACCGCAATCCGTTATAAAACTCATAAGATTAATGTATCCGTGAGCATCGGCGCTTCCGCCAGATTTAACGGCAACACCGATGAGACACTCAAACTGGCGGACGAAAACTTGTATCAGGCCAAACAAAACGGGCGCAATCAGTTAGTCTTTGACTAGTTCCCGATGAACAGGCCGGTTTTTTATCTGGTAAGCGCGCCAGGAATCAAAGCTAAACAGGATCAGGGCAGACCAGACAAAACCAAAGGTGATTAAACGGTTTTCATCTAACGGTTCTCCATAAAGGAATACAGCCAGCAAAAACATGATACTGGGGCCGATATACTGGAAGAAGCCCAGCGTCGAATATTGAATGCGTCTGGCCGCTGCCGTAAAGCACAATAAGGGCGCTGTGGTAACAACCCCGGCCGCGATCAGGATAAGGTTCATTTCACTGTTATTATTTAACATGTTGCTGGCCGGAGACGCCATCGCCCACCAAAACCAGATGGCGAATGGCAACATCATCAGACTTTCCACATACAGGCCTGGGATGGATTCTACAGCGACCTTTTTGCGCATCAGTCCATACACACCAAAACTGCCCGCCAATACCAGCGCTATCCAGGGCAGCCTGCCGACGGATATCACCAGAAACGCTACACCAATCGTGGCCATAACGACAGCCACCTGTTGCAGTTTACGCAATCTTTCTCCGAGAAACAGGTAACCCAACAGTACATTTAACAGGGGGTTAATGTAGTAACCCAAACTGGCGTCCAGTAAGTGATCATTGTTAACCGCCCAGATAAACAGCAGCCAATTTCCGGCCAGTAACAAACCGGACAACAACAAAGTTGTTACCACTTTTTTGTTTTTCAGGGCGCTGACCACTTTGTGATGGTGGCGCAAGACTAAAATCAACGCGAACAACACTACCACTGACCAAACGATGCGATGCAGCAGTATTTCCAGCGCGGGCATGGATTGCAGAAGTTTGAAGTACATGGGGGCAAATCCCCACATGCTGTAGGCACTAATAGCGAGCAATACGCCGGCCTTAGTTTGATCTCGTTGCATGGGTATTTTCTTAAACGTTTACGAGACAGACAATATATAGTCTATTCAGCGATTTGGAAGCGTTGAATTGATCTTTGTGATAGCGAAATAAACTAAATTAAGCTGTCAGCTTTACTGCACACTTGGAGTAAAAAATATCTCTAAATAAGAATTGTGCAGGGCATTATTCACATTCATTTTTTGTCATTTTAGTTGACGGCTTGTTCACTGCTCAACCTATATGCTGATGACATCAAAACAAATGGTGTGGTTGACGGATATGACGACGGATTTGCAAAATACAACAGGCCTTAAGCATAAGGATGTTAAACTGTCAGTGAATACAATGGACGTTTTGTTCTGGATGCTGGATGAGTCAAAACTCATGAATTTAAAAGAAAAAAGCGAAAAAGTACTGCTCACCGCTTTTGGTTCAATCGCTGCCGCTCGCGAATATCGTTCCGCCGTAGAGGCACAGCAATTTACGCTGTCGTATATCTCTGCCAATCTGGCCGCCAATGAAGGTGCGTCTCAAACTCTCAAACTCTCAAACACTCAAACTCTCAAACTCTCTGAATCGCGCGTAATTACTACTCTGGCGGGTACTTAACAGTACTGGCGGTTAAGGCCATTCTCAGCCCCACAAAAACAAACACTATACTTTTTTACAGAGTAC
This sequence comes from Planctobacterium sp. R6, assembly GCF_055755215.1. Lineage (NCBI taxonomy): Bacteria > Pseudomonadati > Pseudomonadota > Gammaproteobacteria > Alteromonadales > Alteromonadaceae > Planctobacterium > Planctobacterium sp. R6. The sequence continues at coordinate 47,713 of NZ_JBVTQY010000003.1, read as the reverse complement.
TCCCCTTTACCCCTGGTGATCTGCTCTGTCATTTCCTGCGTAGCTAGCCTTGTTATTCGCCTAATTTTTTATTCGAAAATAAACAGTAACAAGAGGATATTGCCATGAGGAGCATGACCAAACTACTACTCACTGCTATTTGTACTTCAGTATTATTTGCCTGTTCAGACAATGATAATAAGTTGCCTGAAGTGACACCGCCCCCACCGGCACCGGAGCCTGAAACCAGCGACCCCTTTGTCAGGGTCACACACGCCTCACCTGACGCTCCTTTGGTGAATGTTATGGCCAATGGCGCCATACTCGCTGACCTCGAAGCCGTGGATTATCAGACTTCGTCCGGGTGGATTTCAGTACCTGCTGACACCTACAGTGTTCAGGTTGATGCCCTGTTACCGGCAAACGCCAGCAGCACTGTGATTGATGCTTCGTTAATCTTGCAGAATGATAAAACCTACGATGTGGTCGCCATCGGTGCGACTGCAAACATTGCCCCGCTGGTCATTGAAAATGACCTCAGCGAAGTGACGCCAGGTAATGTGCGTTTGCAGGTGGTTCATGCTGCACCCGCAGCGCCTTTAGTGGACGTATACGTTACTGCCCCGGGGGATGATTTAAGTGCAGCGCAACCCGTTGCGACAGCCGCTTTTATGGATTATACCGGGCAGGTGGAAGTGCCCGCCGGTGACTATCAGATCAGAATCACCACTGCCGGTACCAACACCCTGGTGTATGACTCCGGCACGCTGAGCCTGACGGCGGGAGCTGATCTTATGGTGTTTGCCACTGAAAACGTGGGGGCCGGTGACTCGCCTGTCACCTTATTGGTAGCCGATGGAAGTGCGTCATCTTTGCTATGGGATGAAGCCACCGGAGCCAACTTACGGGTGGTACACGGGGTTGCCAACGGGCCTTCTGTGGATGTGATTGCCAACAACGAGGTGGTACTGGTTGAAGCCGTACCTTTTACCGCGGCTACTGATTATTTGTCTGTCACCGAAGGGGACTACCTGATTGACGTGGCGGCAAACAACAACGGCGTTGTGGTGGTAGACGATGCTTCGGCCAGCCTTGCCATTGGCCAGAGTTACACGGCGGTAGCGAATAATGTGTTGTCGGATGTTGGGCTGGACATCGTAATGGACAATCCGCGTCGGATCGCCACTGCAGCTCAGGTGCGTATCTTTCACGCTTCGCCGGGTGCGGGTGATGTTGATATCTATGTGACGACAGATGGCGACATCGACAATGCCGATCCTGCTTTTAGCAGTGTGCCTTTTACTACCCCGATGTTGACGGAAACCGGTTATGTGCAGCTGGCTGCGGGTGATTATTTTGTCACTGTGACTGCGGCAGGTACCAAAGATGCCGCCATTGAAACCGGTCAGCTATCCTTGCAGGCGGGCAGCATATATACCGCCATTGCAGTTGATGCCGAACGCGGCGGATTGCCTCCGCAACTGATATTAATGGATGATTTTAATTAGGCTGGCGATTGCGCTTATACACAAGATTATTTGCAAAAAAGTTTGACCGCAAAAAGGCTTGTCATAAAAAAGGCCGTCGCTGTTGCAGCGACGGCCTTTTGCACAGCAGAATAAATCAGATTAGTCGTGGTTGTGCTCTTCTGCTTCTTCAGCAATACCCAACCAGGTGATTTTGGATGGTGCGAAGTCCAGTTCGATATCACCTTCTATTTCCATGTCTTCCAGGTGAATCTGTAACACATGCTGAGCGATAGGGTCTGAAACATACGCATAGTGACCGTTTTGCGCGACCGTCAGGCTGAAGTTCATGCCTTCTGGCATGTTGGCAACATCTTCTTCAGTGATGTCTAACTGGGTTTCCAGCTCCCAGTGCATATGGCCATCATGCTCATGTCCACTCAAAATGTTCAGGAATCCGGCGCTGTCCAGTACCAGGAACTGCTCACCACCGTGAGAAAACGCATAGGCTACCGGGCTGGCTTCAGGTTGCCATTCCAGCAATTCCATTTCGTTTTCTTCAGGGTTGATAGCGGTAAGGATTGCGTGGCTGCCGCCGTGTGCAGAGGCAATACCGATAAAGGTTTCACTGTCTTCATGACCATAGATAGTGCCGATACGCAGGCCTTCCAGACCGTCGATATTGGCAATCTTTTCCGCTTCGTACTCGTCGTCGTGTTGATGCGCAACCAACACACCATCACTACAACCAAAGACCACAAACTCGTGATTTTGCGCCGCGCCATGCAGGTCAGGACAAGTCAGTTCCAGAGTCTGCTCCAGCTCATACTCACCATCGTGCAGGTGATAAACCCCAACCTGGTCTGGCAGAATTTTGGCACCAGAGGTGCTTTCGGCGTCGTCGCGACGAATAGTGGATAACAGGTGCTCACCCCGAGGCTCAGCAACACCATGCATATTGATTGTGTAATTTAACGTCGGTAAATCGCTGTTTTCGTTGCTGATGTCCAGATCCGTTAGCACCTGCACTGCTGCGGGTGTACCGGAATCTGCGTCACCGTCATAAAAGACCGCCATTTGGCCATCGTGATTGACGAGGTGAGTGGGACGACTGCCGGATAATTCAAAATCACTCATAGCCGGGGCCTGCTCGTAGTCATGCAGATGATCACCGTGATCTTCACGCCAGAGACCACTGTCGATGAAACCCAGGTAATCCTGTCCCCGGCTGGCGATTACCGCATAACGCAGATCCGCAGAAGCTGCCAGAGAATTAGATTCATGGATCAGGGCGAAGCTGTCCAGCGCCTCACTGTGCTCGATATCCAAAATGGTGACACTGGCACTTTCACCGGACAATACCGCCAGACGACCCATGGACTCAATGGTATGTTCACCGTGGTCATGATCGTCGTCATCGCTGTGATCATCATCTGGTACTTCGATAGGATCTTGCTCAATAATCGTTGTTTCGGCGTCACCACAACCCGTTAGCAAGATGGTTCCGATCGCTGCCGCCAGCAATTTAAGTTGGAATGAATTAGTCATAAATTGTTCCCTATTTTGTATTTTTAGCAAAGATTTAGAAATAACCTCGGATACCCACAGCAATGCTGCGGCCCGGGCGTGGTGCAATATCTTTTAAAAACGAAGAGTGAACTCTCGCTTCGGTATCGGTCAGGTTGGTACCCTTCAGGTAGAGATCGATATCCTGACCCATCGCTGACAATGTGTAAGTGATGTTGGCATCCACCAGGGTGTAGCCGTCGGTCACGGTTTCTTCGTCAGCAATGCGGTCCTGTTCCTGATAACGGGTAACATCCAGGTGAGCACTGATATTTTGATGTTCATAACTAAACTGCGTACCAAATCGCAGGGGCGGAGTGCGCGGCAGATCGCCGCCGTCTTCCAGTCGGGCTCGGACATAGTCTGAGAAGAAAGTCGCTTTGAAGGTATCCGTGGCCTGCCAGGCTACCTGCGCTTCAAATCCGTGCAGGATAACGTCGTCAGTCTGGAAGATATACACCGGCAATTCGCCAGAATGTTCATCATGGCCTTCGTCTCCGTGATCGTGTTCATGATCGTGATCATGCCCGTCTTCCGCGAATAATCCGGTATTGATTTGATAGTAGTAGTTGTCTACCCGGTTGTAGAAGGCGTTGAGAACAAAGCCCACTTCCCCCTGGGTTTTCCTCAGTGTCAGGTCAATGTTGTTGGCTGTTTCCAGATCAATAACATCCTCGGTTAACTCGATGTGGGTTTCGTCACCGTCCTGATGCAAGGCAAATAACGCACCAACTTCATAAGACTGGGTACCGATATGAGGGCCAAAAGACAATAGTTCTGATGCCGATGGGGCACGCTCAGAGCGAGAAACCGATAAACCCAGGTTGTAGCCAGGGGTAAAGTCCCAGACTAAACCGGCAGACAGGCTGACAGGCGTAAATTCATGGTCTGCTTCAAAGACACGGATATAAGAAACTTCGTCGCCGTGGTCGTGTTCGTGATCGTGTTCATCTTCGTGATCATGCTCGTCTTCATGACCGTGGGCTTCAATCTCTGGCAGAAGCACATTGTCCGCCGTCAAAGTTACACGCTCGACACGGGCACCCAACTGCACCAGCACATTGCCAAAATGGCGTTCTTCCATAACGGCCAGCGCCAGGGTTTCAGATTCTGAAGGTGGTGTGAACGCCTCTGAACCCTGGGCAGCGACTTCACTGTTTTTGTAGTGAAAGCTGATGCCGCCATTCCACTCACCAAACGAGGCATGCATCACATCTAAACGCAATTCCTGGGTTTCATTTTCGAAAGTGGTGCCAGTGACATTTTCTTCAATTTCTGCGTGTTCATAGTCGGTATAGCCGGCTCTGAGCTGTACTTGCGAGATCCAGTCGCCATCCAGGTTGTACTCACCCTGCAATTGCACCCGGGTTTGTTCCAGATCAGCAAAAACATCCACTTCTTCGTCACCGTGACTGTGACCAGGAATACCGTATTCACGATTAAATTGCTCTACCGCAACTCCGATGTAACCCTGTTCGAACAGATAACTGGTGCCCAGAGTAAAGCCATTAGATTCTTCGCCACTGTTGGCAACCACATTGCCATGCTCTTCGTGATGTTCATCATGTTCATCGTGTTCCAACTCTGGCGCTACCGGCGTTTCATAGTCGTTGGATTCGCGCCAGTAACCATCCAGGTATAAGCCGAAGGATTCCGTGCCGGTAGTGGCGTTAAACGATGCCAGTTTTTGGTCGTCCGCCGAGTTGGCTTCCAGCAACCATTCACCACGGGTACTGGAATCAGTGGGAACGCGTTGGTCAACCACGTTGACCACACCACCGATAGCACCACTGCCATAAAACAGGGTGGCCGGCCCGCGTAACACTTCAATTTGTTGTGCGGTTGATGCTTCAGAAGCCACAGAGTGATCCGGACCAACGCGAGACACATCACTGCTGTCTAATCCGTTTTGTGCGATAAGTACCCGGGGACCACTTAAACCGCGAATTATTGGCGTACTGGCAACTTTGGCGTGAAAATTAGTGTGCACACCGGCGACTTTTTCCAGACTGTCGCCTAACGATGCTGCCTGTTGTCGGCGCAACGTGTCGCCACCCAGTACACTGACCGGCGCGGCGGATTCCATAACCGACATATGCACAGGGGTAGCCACAACATCAATAACTTCTATCGGTGAGCGTATCAGTGTCAGCGCGAGTTGCTGCGTCGCATTATCGCTCAGCGTAATATCCTGATGCAGATGGGCAAAGCCTTTCGCTGAAATGTGTATTTCGTTCACACCGACTGAAAGATTTTGTAACACAAAGCGTCCCTGTGCATCCGTTTTAGTGGTGATCCCTGCGCCTTCAACCTCTACGTTGGCACCCACAACGGCATTGCCTTTGTCATTTGTTACCACACCTTCAATCGTTTGTGCCATCACACTGGCAGGTAACAAAGCGCCAATAAGGGCGGCAACTTTGGTAATTCTGTGCATTCCAAACCTCTAAGTAATGTTATATTGTATCATGCTGTGGGCGATGTTATATTGTCTCAAAACGGAAAGCAAATTGACTTTTTAAAAACGGCGTGAGCATTGCGAATAACCGGGGCATTTATGACCCCGAAATTGGCCGGCAACAGATAGTCAGAACTGCTTGCTGTCAGGTCAGATTCGACAGCATTGCCAATAGAAGAGGACCGCGTGAGCCGTAAGTTATCAGACGATGTTATTTTGGCCGACAAGCGTGCCTGCCAGCACACTGGCCGGAAGCTCACTGAAAAGCGGCAACGGATTCTGACATTATTACTCAAAGCCGGATGTCCGCTGTCTGCCTATGAGCTGACTCACGCATACAACAAGGTTAACAAGCCAGCCATTATGGCGATGTCGGTATACCGAATTCTGGAGTTTTTGGAGTCCATCCAACTGGTCCATCGCTTGCAATCGGCAAACAAGTATGTGGCCTGCTCCAGTCTGTTAACCTGTCAGCACCATCCGTTTTCCATGTTTGTGATATGCCAGTCCTGCCAGCAGGTTGAAGAAATTCCGGTGGCGGAAAATCTGGTACATCAACTGACCAGCACCATCGAAAACACCGGGTTTTTGATGACTGATACCCAATTAGAAATCACCGGAATTTGCCGTCGCTGTCAGTGACAGGCGACGAATACAATATAAGGAAAACAGTAAAATGCAGTTACAGCAAATTGGCGATAAGGCAGCCGTCGGACTTTCATTTCTGTGTCTGCTGCACTGTCTGTTTTTACCCCTGTTGTTATTGATCCTGCCGCCACTAACCGGCCTGTTAGCACTGAATGATGAGGTTTTTCACATCGGATTGCTTTACCTCATCGTGCCGCTGAGCTTGATTACGTTGATTGTCGGCTACCGTAGACACAGTCAGACTGCGGTGCTGACCGTTGGGGTAACAGGGCTTGGATTGTTGCTGGCGGCTGTTCTGTTTGGGCACGATTATTTGGGGGAAACCGGCGAAGTTCTGTTGACTGTACTGGGCTCTGTGGCAATAGCCTGGGGGCATCTGCGCAACTATCGATTACGCCAGTGTCAGCAGCCAGAAGCGCCATAGGCTGGCCTCTTAAACCCGCAATGAGCGGATGCTAACATGGGCAACTGCTTAGCGATAAATTGGGTTTTGCGCTTTTTTCTTAGCGGCAAGATGGGGTATAGGTGACGGGATCATTTAGGTTGTGTTGACCTAACAATTCTTCATAATGAAGGTTGCTTAGTTAAGTAAAGGATTAAAAAAGGCCAATGTTTATGAATACAATGCGTTTGTTCGGCTTAGCTTCTCTGCTGGCACTCACCGTTGGATGCACCAGCAATAATGCACTCGCCATGCCGGAAAAAGCAGACGATGTGGTGCAAGCCACTGACGTTACCATGCCGGTGAGGATAGCGACCTGGAATATTGAACATCTGGCGTATCCCCAGGACACAGGGTGCAGACCGCGTACTGAACAGGAGATTGTTGCACTCAGGCACTATGCCGAAAGTCTTGATGCCGATGTTATCGCGCTGCAGGAAGTCGCTTCGGCCACAGCCATGGCGCAAATTTTTCCTGACAGTGACTGGCGGATCATCGTATCGCAAAGACCGGACAGCGAGTCCTATGAGTGCCGGGGCAGTGGCTTTACCTCTACCCAGCAAAAAGTGGCCTTTGCCGTCAAAAAATCCGTAGCTGTACTGGCAACAGACAATGTTGAAGAGCTGGCGCTGGATATGCCCGGCTTGCGCTACGGACTAGTCATCCAGGTGGCTTCGCCTAACGGACCACTGGACATTTTAAACGTACATATGAAAAGCGGCTGCTTTGTCGATGATTACCTGAGCAGTGATTCTGAGTCTTGCCAAATCTACGCGCGGCAAGCGCCTATTCTCGATAACTGGATTGCACAGCGCGAAGCGCAGGGCACGGCCTATGCGGTTTTAGGCGATTTTAATCATCGCATGTCGGCGCCGTACAATCGCCTGTCAAGGTTGCTGTTCAGCGAAAACCGCTCGACCCGGTTGGCAACCCGCGATGTTATTGGCTGTCACCCGCGTTACCCGGCACCTATCGATCATATTCTGGTGGGGGGCATGAATACCCAGGTGGCCAGTAATTCAATACAGGTGCATCAGTTTGACAACATGGAAGCCGAGGCCATGCTTAGTGATCACTGTGCAATTTCCACCGCCCTGTTTGCAGAAAAACCTGCTTATTCGACAGCGGTTACCTGGCTCACCCGCAGCAAAGAATATCAACTGTTAACCGAAGACATGTACCGCCAGGCCACTGAAGCCATCAAATCGGTATCGTCTGAAACCAGCAACTGGGTGGTGGTGATGGACGTGGATGAAACCATTCTGGACAATTCCGCTTACCAACGCCAAACAGAGACACTGGGAACCGGATTTGCTCCTGATACCTGGAATGCCTGGGTAGAAAGCGAAAACGCTGTATTAGTGCCTGGCGCCAAAGCCTTTATGGAAGCGGTGTATCAACAGGGCGGTAAAGTGGCGCTGATCACCAATCGACCGCGTACGCTGGACGCCCACACCTGGCGTAACTTGCAGGCGCTTGAGGTTCCAGTGACAAACGACAACACCTGTTTGATGGGCCGGGTGGCGGCGGATAAGGAGGTGATTGGCCAACCAGGCATACACAACGATAAAGATCTGCGTCGCCAGCAAGTACGCCAGGGCAAAGCCGGGTGCTTTTCCTTAACCCGGGAGATTAATCGCAGTTGGGCTCAACCTCATCAGATTTTGTTCCAGGTGGGCGATAACATTGAAGACTTTGCAGGTGTTACCCAGGAACACGCAGATATTGGCGCGTTGCTGCCAGAGCATGGCCGCAGCTTGTTCCTGTTGCCCAACCCCATGTACGGCTCCTGGCGTTAACACGGCTAAACCGCAAATAGTCGCCACTTACAGCATGTAGGTGGCGGTGCCAAAGGCGATATGAGTGCCTTTTTCATTGTGTAATTCCATACGGCACACCGCCACCTTATTGCCTTTGCGGATCATCTCTGCGGTTGCCGTGAATTCTTCACCTTTGCCTGGCCTGAGATAATCCACCCGCATGTCGATGGTGCCAATTCTGGCAATGCGCTGCCTGAACTCATCGGCAGTGAGATCGTCCAGGTCTTTTGCTACGTAGAGCATCGCCATTAAACCACCTACGGTATCCAGGATGGCTGCGGTGACACCCCCGTGCAGGATTTTTTGATAGGGGTTGCCCATCAGGTTGTCTTGCCAGTTTAACCGGATGGTGGCTTTATCAAAATTGGTACGCTCGATTTGCAATCCCAGGAAACGGTTAAAGGGCAGTTGTTGATCAAATACATCCATGACCAAATCCAACATGGCTTTTTGGGTTAATTTTGTCTCTTGCATGCGAATTCCTGTGAAGTTTTTAATGAAGCCAGGGCTAAAAACTCATACACTTAGTGGTGCGCCATTTTGCCATTTTTAATGGCTGTCTTGTTAACTTATTAAATAATCATTCAGAAGCCCTTTGAAATCGAATACTGCCACTATTCCTGTTCAGGTTGAAAGCCTCCGGACCCCCAAACAAATACTTTCGGAAGTGTTTGGTTATCGCGAATTCCGGGAGGGGCAAGGTGACATCATCGAGCATACCTTAAATGGACTGAATACCCTGGTATTAATGCCTACCGGGGGGGGCAAATCACTCTGTTACCAGATCCCGGCTTTGCTGTTACCCGGCATGACAATTGTCGTTTCCCCGCTGTTGTCTTTAGTGCGGGACCAGATTGATTCGCTGGCGGCGATGGGGATTACCGCTGAGTGTCTGAATTCAACACAAACTCCTCAGCAACAAATGCAGGCGGTGCAAAACCTGTCGTCTGGGCACAGTAAATTACTGTATGTCTCACCGGAAAAGCTAATGCAGGTGCAGTTTTTACATTCATTGGCACAACTGCCGGTGAGTTTGATCGCCATTGATGAAGCCCACTGCGTTTCTCACTGGGGGCATGATTTCAGGCCCGAATATCGACAACTGGGGCAACTTAAACAGTTTCTGCCCAACACCCCGGTGATGGCACTGACCGCAACAGCAGACATCGCCACCCGTTCGGATATTTTGCTGCAGTTGGGTATTCAGGATGCCTTTGTCTGGCGCGGCAGCTTTGACAGACCCAATATCCGCTATCTGCTGACGCAAAAATTTAAGCCCCTGCAACAATTGCTGAAGTATCTGGAACAACAGGATGGCAGCGGTATTGTCTATTGCAACAGCCGCAACAAGGTGGACACACTGACAGAACAATTGTGCCGACACGGCATTAAAGCCGCCGCCTATCACGCCGGCAAATCCACAGAAGAACGGGAGTGGGCCCAGTCCCAGTTTTTACAGGACAAAGTGGATGTGGTGGTGGCAACGGTGGCGTTTGGGATGGGGATTAATAAACCCAATGTGCGCTTTGTGGTGCATTATGACCTGCCACGCAGCGTTGAGTCGTATTATCAGGAAACGGGCCGGGCCGGGCGTGATGGTATGCCTGCTGAGGCGTTGTTGTTGTTTGATGAAAAAGAAGTGGCCCGCAATAAAGACTGGATTGCCCAATCGGAAAATGCACAGCGCCGGGAAGTGGAGCTAAACAAATTTCAGGCACTGGTGGCTTTTGCTGAGGCCCAAACCTGCCGGCGTCAGGTGCTGCTGAATTACTTTTCGGAATTCAGTGATAAAGCCTGTGGCAATTGCGATATTTGTCTGGATCCACCCAAGCGTTTTGACGCCACAGAAGAAGCGCAAAAAGTGCTGTCCTGCATTTTGCGCCTGCAACAGGCTGTGCCGGTAAAATCGGTGATTGAAGTCTTACGGGGTAAAAAACTAAAAGACATGCCACCAGAGTGGTTTGAGTTGTCAGTTTATGGCATCGGACAAAAGCAAACTGACGCCTGGTGGTGGAATGTTATTTATCAGCTAATTCATCAGGGTATTATGCGTCAGGACGTGACCCAAAACTTAGCATTGAAACTAACCGAGGCTGCCCGGCCGGTGCTCAAAGCGGAATATCCCCTGACCCTGGCGGTCCCTCGTCTGAACCTGTCCTTTAGCAAAGACAAATCGGTGGATGCGAAACACTATGACCGCAAATTGTTTGCCCTGCTGAAGAATCTGCGCAAACGGCTTGCTGAGCAGGAAGACGTGCCACCTTATGTGGTGTTTAATGATGCGACGCTGGCTGAAATGGCACAGTGGCAACCATCTACCCAGCAAGAGTTGTTGCAAATCAACGGCGTCGGTCAGACGAAACTGAAAAAGTATGGTGAAGAATTTATTCGCTTACTCAGAGATTACAGCCATTAGTGGCGAAATAACTCGTTTGTCAGGCAAAGTCATAGTCACCCCCTTTGGACAACGCTCTTTTATAGGCGTCTCTGGCCTGGACTTTCTCTACCCACTGAGTAATTGACGGGTAGTTTTTACACAGGCCGCGATGCACAGCAGCCTCAAGCGGAAAACTCATCTGGAAATCTGCACCGGTCAGCCGGTTCGCCGCAAACCACTCGTTGAGCTTTAAATGGGTTTCGATAAAGGCCAGTTGCCGGGTAATGTTGGGCATTATAAAGTTCTTATTCACCTTGTTGGCAATCGCCCCTGCAATGGGCTTCACGAAAAAAGGTTGGGCATTGTCTTTCACTTTTTGCATAACCAGCTTGAGCAGCAATTGCGGCATCAGACTGCCCTCGGCGAAATGCAACCAGTAAACGTAGTGCTGGTGCTGATCACTGCTTTCCGGTGGACGAAAAGCGTCATTGCTGTAGGTTCTGGCGAGGTAGTCAACAATGGCTCCCGACTCGGCAATGGTATGCTCCTTGTCGGTCAGCACCGGTGATTTTCCTAACGGGTGGACTTCTTTCAGTGATGCCGGTGCCAACATGGTTTTCTTGTCACGTTGATAAAACTCAATCTGGTAGTCCAGGTTAAGCTCTTCCAGCATCCACAACACCCTTTGTGAGCGAGAATTATTGAGGTGGTGTACGGTCAGCATGGTTTTTTCCAAAAATTTATTGTGGTTATACGCCATTAACCACTAAAAAGACCATATTAATTTTGCATCAAAATTTGCTTTACCGCTTCAGAAAAACCCGGTAACGCCTGCATCGAAAAACGCAGGTGGTAATTTAAATTGCCTTCCCGGATAAACGAACAGGGTTCATTTATATTACTGAACAAGGGTTGGTAAAAAATTCTAAGGGTTTCAGGGGGAATAAGGTGGCGTAACTGAGGTAGCAGACTGTGATTTGCGATAACGACGTGCAGTCCGCTTTGCAGTTTTTCCCTGGGTACAGACGTTAACGGGATAACATCAAAGCCACCCGTAGTGACCAGATTAAGATACAGGGCCTGGTGCAGGGACTTATCGGTTTCGATCAGAGTCAGTGGTACAGCCAATCCCATGAAAGCCTCAGTGGTTCAGTGAGATTGGCGGTCAGGCATGGTGGCGGCGTTTTTATCCGCCTGCAGGCAGACTGGAAAAATAGGCGGCTAAATTGGCAATGTCATCGTCTGACAGTGCCGCTGCCATTGGTGTCATCACCGGATTTTTACGGGTGCCATCGCGATAGGCTTTTATGGCATCCACCAGATAAAGTTCTTTCTGGCCTGCGAGATTGGGGTAATTAGGAATCATGGAGATACCATTGGCGCCGTGACATGCCTGGCAGGTTACGGATTTAGCTTTGCCTTTGGCTGCATCCCCGGCAGCTGTCGCTGACGTCGAGGCCATTCCAAGGGCAAGCGCTAGCATTAAAAAGTTTCGGGTCTTTTTCATGGTGTTAGCTCTCTGCTTGTGAGTGTTTTTAACCGGAGTTGTTCAACAACAGTAACCTTGATCAATACTCCGGCGGATTATTTTGGATCAGTGTGCTTATGGCTGATTGCTATTGTTCCCCCAGACTAAAATAATTCAGCTTGGATGTCATGTTAACTGCCAACTGTTTCAGTGTATCACTGGCTGCCGTGGCTTCTTCCACCATGGCCGCATTTTGTTGGGTCATATTATCCATCTGGCTGACAGCACTATTGATTTCGCTGATACCGGTAGACTGCTCTTTAGAAGACAGGGCAATTTTATTCATCATTTCGGTGACTTTAACCACAGAATGAATAATTTCTTCCAGTGTATCACCTGAGTTGTTTACCAGTTGTTTGCCTTCGTCTACTTTTTTCACACTGTCCTGAATCAGCTCTTTGATCTGTTTAGCGGCACCGGCAGAGCGCTGTGCCAGATTGCGAACTTCGGTTGCCACAACGGCAAAGCCCCGGCCTTCTTCGCCCGCCCGGGCAGCTTCCACGGCGGCATTCAGTGCCAACAGGTTAGTTTGAAAGGCAATTTCATCAATAACATTAATAATATCCACCACCTTTTTACTGGACTGACTAATTAACTCCATGCTGGCGATAGCCTCTGACACGATTTGCCCGCCCTGATGGGCTTTTTCTTTGGTTTGATTGGCTATCTCATGCGCTTCCTGACTGTTTCTGGCGTTCTCCTGCACTGTGGTTGTTAATTCTTCCATGCTGGCGGCGGTTTCTTCCAGCGAAGAAGCCTGTTGTTCGGTGCGGTTACTGAGTTCCTGATTACCCTGGGCAATCTCATTGGCACCTACCATCACCTCTGAGGCGCAATGATTGATATCTAAAACGGTTTCACGCAATTTATCGACGGTGCTGTTGATGGCCCCTTTCAAACTTTCAAACTCGGGAATAAACGTCTGTTGAATGGTGGTATTCAGATTCCCCTGAGACAGGTTTTCCAACGCCATTCTGACTGCGTTGACGGCGTTGACCCGGCCGGTTACCTCAATGGCAAATTTAACCACTTTATACACCTCGCCATTGAGATCGAAGATCGGGTTATACGTGGCGTGGATCCAGACCTCAGAGCCGTCTTTCGCAATGCGTTTAAATTCGCCCGCCTGAAATTCACCTCTGCGCAGATTTTCCCAAAATGTCTGATAATCCTGACTGTCCCGATAGTCCTGGGTGACAAAAATGCCGTGCTTTTTACCCTGAATCTCAGCCAGCTGATAGCCCATGGTGTTGAGGAAGTTATCATTGGCTTTGAGAATGGTAGCATCAGGGCTGAACTCAATAATGGCCTGTGATTTGTCTATCGCATTGAGTTGCCCCTGATTATCGGCATCAATCATTTTTTGCTGGGTGATATCGGTGGCGTATTTCACTATTTTGGCCACTTCACCATTCAGTCCCAGTATGGGATTGTATGAGGCCTGAATCCAGATATCGTCCCCTGATTTGGTGATCCGCTTAAATTCTCCTGATTGATATTCACCGGCGCGCAACGCGTCCCAAAAATCCCGGTATTGTTGGCTGTTTTTGATGGCGTCGGGCACAAATATCTGATGTTTTTTGCCCTGAATCTCCTGCAGTTGGTAACCCATAGCCTGCAGAAAATTAACGTTAGCTGTGAGAATGCCGCTATCCAGGTTAAATTCAATCACGGCTTGTGATTTACCGATAGCGGCGATTTGCCCCGCGTAATCGGCATTCTGTACTTTTTGCGCTGTAACATCGGTGGCGTATTTCACCACTTTGAATGGTCGCTGTGCGGCATCCAGGATGGGATTATAAGAAGCCTGTATCCAGACATCCTGGCCATTTTTTGCAATCCGTTGATACTCTCCGGTAGTGAATTTTCCGTCATTCAGGTCCTGCCAAAAGCGCGCATACTCGGCAGACGCGCTAACCTCAGGTGCCACGAACATGCGGTGGTGCTTGCCCTGTATCTCATCCAGTTCGTAACCCATGGTGGCCAGAAAATTGTGGTTGGCGGTTAATATGTTGCCATCCATATCGAATTCAATGACCGCCTGAGATTTGCCAATGGCGGAAATTTGCCCCTGGAAATTGGCATAATCTTGTTTTTGTTGGGTAATGTCTGTGGCGTATTTGACGATTTTCAGCACTTCGCCGTTAACATCAAATATCGGTGTGTAGGCGGCCTGTATCCAGACCTCTTTACCTCCCTTGGCGAAGCGCTGATACTCCCCGCTCTGATGCTTACCCTGGCGCAATTGCTGCCAGAAGTCCTGGTAATCCGGACTGTTGGCATAGGCGCCATCCACAAACATGCGGTGATGTTTACCCTGAATCTCAGCCAGCTGATAACCCATGGTGGCCAGGAAATTTTCATTGGCATTCAGTATCTTACCGTCAGTGTTAAACTCAATCACGGCCTGGGTTTTGCTGATGGCGGCTATCTGGCCTTCAAAATCTGTATTTTTCAGCTTTTGCTCAGTAATATCACTGGCGTATTTAATAATCTTTTTTAGTTGACCTGTACTATCATAGATGGGGTTGTAAGACGCCTGAATCCAGACGCTTTGGCCATTTTTAGCGACGCGATGAAACTCACCAGACTGGAACTCGCCGTTGTTAAGTTGTTGCCAGAATGTGCGGTAACTGTCTGCGCTTTGTTCTTCCTCAGAAACAAATATTCTGTGGTGTTGCGCAACCACTTCGTCCAGCGCGTAGCCCATTGTCTGCAAAAAGTTCTCGTTGGCCCACAATATCTGCCCATCTAAATCAAAGTGTATCACTGCCAGGGATTTACTGATGGCATTGATTTGACCTTCGTATTCGGCGCTTTGCGCTTTTTGGCGGGTGATCTCGGAGGCAAACTTGATGACTTTATAGACGTTTCCATGCTGATCTAAAATGGGGTTATAGGTGGCCTGAATCCAGACTTCGTCGCCATTTTTATTGATTCGCAGGTATTCTCCGCTTTGAAATTGGCCATCGCGCAGATCATTCCAAAAAGCCTGATAATCGGCATGTTGGCTGTCTCCCGGGCGCAAAAACATACTGTGATGTTTGTGTTGAATTTCATTCAGGGCATAGCCCATAGTAGCCAGAAAATTATCGTTAGCCGATAAAATATTACCCTGGGGATCAAATTCAATGACTGCAAAGGAGCGTTGCAGGGCCTGGGTGGTATTTCTGAGTTCCTGCAGTTCGACGCCGGTATCCGGCTCTGTGGTTATCTTTAACTTTCCAAAACCTAGTTTCATAATGATTCTGCCTTCCTGGTGATAGAAAATTCAGCGCTCTGATCACGGGCTAAGAGCGATTTTCTCAAAATCTTATTGCGTGCCAGATTAATACTAAACCACATCTGTATTTTTGCCATTTCAGGCATAGCAAACAGGGTAAAATCTCTGCACCAACGGTAATCTGTTAATATAGAGGGCAGGCAGCATATTGCTATTAGCCATTAGTCGGATTTTTTGGCATCAATCGGCTACAATTCCGGCTAACCTGAGTACAACGAATGTTACACAACCGTTATGCAATTATTCACGTTGGATTATGGCTGGGCCAGCGATACACAGGGGTTGGCGTTGCAACTGACCCAACTGCAGGCGCACCAGCAGTGGCAAATTAAACAGCACGAACAGGGGGCCGACCGCGAACAATGGTTCATTGACATGAACGGCGCACAGTTTCTGATCTTTGTTGAGCATCTGTCTGAAAGTGCCTGGGTTGAATCGGCGGGCGCACAGGACGCTGGGCAATTGCAGAATTTTTGTGCGATCTTGTTATCAGATACAGCAGTCTGATCGTATTATGCTATCCTGTGTGAATTTACTGTAATCCTGGAAACGTTCTGAAGCAGCTCGCAATCATATTGTTGTGTCATTGGTGCAGTTTGATATTTGCTGTCGCAAATGCCGATGTGCTGATACTGGATGACCGCAATCCGCATGTTGATCTGAGTGCTCATTTGAGTTTTCAAACGACGGATGATCAGGTGCAACTGTCAGATATTAAGAATCGCCAGTTGCAATGGTCAGTTGCTGATCTGCCAAAAGTATTGTCACCCGAACAGAGTTTGTGGGGCAAAGCCAGTTTGCGCTATGAGTCACTGGAAAAATCGCGCTATACCCTGATCATTAATAATCCCAATCTCAACTATGTCGATATCTTTATCCTGGATGATTTAGGCCGTATTTTGCATTCCGCGAATATTGGCGCCAATCGCCCCTTTGCGAACCGGCCTTTTAACTATCGTGAATTTGCGTTGCCCTTTGAGCTGGACTTCGGGCAAAAGTTTGACATTGTGTTTCGAATCAAAGACGACGGTCCCCTGGTCTTCAATGTCAACTTCTGGAAAAGCACCGCGCTCATCAAACAGGAGACCCGAAATCTGGCATTGATCGGGGTGTTTACCGGTGCACTGCTGATTTTGGGCACTTATTTTCTGCTCACCTATCTGATGTTGGGGAGTCCGGTGCGTTTTTGGTTTGCCATCGCCAACCTGGTATTTCTGGTATTGTTTTTAAACAATGAAGGGGTACTGGGGCAGGCGACCGGGTTTACCGCTTATATCGTGCCCTTTTCGCTGGGGCTGGTGGCACTGTCAGTGTATTGTGCAGTGAAAGTGTCCTATGCCATGTTGATTGGTATGCCGGGGTACTGGCGACTGGTGAACTATCTGTGCGCCATCGCCTTTATTGTCATTGCTTTTTGGCCGGATGCTTACTGGCAAATTGTACTGGCGGCCGGATTAGGTGCAGCGGTGATCCTGCTGCAATTGTTTTTGGCCATTGTGTATCGCAACCCGTTTAACAGCTTACCCAACAAGCTTTATATCGCAGGGTGGCTGGCTATCAGTTTGACCACACTGACGCATACGGTGTTGTTTATTGACGGACAGGTACTGAATACAGGTTCAAACCTCGGATTTAACCTGCTGATATTGTTAGGCGTTATCTGTATTGCTGTTGCTGTAGAGGCACATGAAAAGGTGATCATTCACCGTCAATACGAGCAGCAAAAGAGCACCATCGCCGATCTGCAACGCTTCTACGACTTTTTCCGCAATTCTGCAGAAGGCTTGTTCAGTACCACGCAGGATGGTCAGCTAATCTCGGTGAATCCGGCGATGTGTCACCTGTTTGGCTATCAGAATGAACGACAACTGTTACAGGAAGTGCGTCATGCCACGCAATTTTATGCCAATGAAGAAGATCGGGATATCCTGATCGGGCAACTGATTAAAGAAGGCAGCTGTATCGAAAAAGAAGTCAAAGGGGTCCGCCGGGATGGCACGGAGTTTTGGTTTTCGATTTCGGTGCAGATGCGCGAAGAAAATGATATCAAACTACTGTTTGGTTCCATTGTGGACATTACCGAGCGCAAACAATCGGATATTAGTTTACGTTATATGGCCACCCATGATTCGTTGACCGGTATCTATAATCGTCGCCATTTTGAAGGCCAGTTGACCGAGGCGTTATCCGCCATGAAAAACCAGGAACAGGAGCTCACCTTGCTCTATCTGGACCTGGATCAGTTTAAAATTGTCAATGATTCCTGTGGTCACAAGGCCGGTGATGTACTGATCAAACAACTGGCGCAAAAGCTCAACGATATTGTTATGAATCGCGGTATTTTAGGGCGTATGGGAGGCGATGAGTTTTCGGTCTTGCTCAAAGGTGATGAAGCCGTGTCTGGTTATACCGTGGCTAAGAAACTGTTAAATGTGGTCCAGGAATATCGTTTTATCTGGGACAATCGCATGTTTACCCTGGGGGTCAGCATTGGTTTGGTGGAATACCGCAAGGGCATTAACAGTGCCGAGCAACTGATGAGTATGGCGGACTCAGCCTGTTACCTGGCCAAGCAACAAGGCCGGAATCAAATCCATGTCTATTCCAGTGAAGACGCTAAAATGCAGCGTTACGAGGCTGATCTGGAGTCCATCACGCTAATTAATCAGGCGCTGGATGAAGATAAGTTTATTCTCTATTTTCAGCACTATCAGTCTTTGCAGAAAAGCCGCGCAGGACACCAATACGAAATATTGCTGAGAATTCAGGGTGATGATGGCAACATTATTCCTCCGGCTGCCTTTTTACCGGCAGCGGAGCGCTATAACCTCAGTACCAAAATCGACAAATGGGTGGTGGATCGCTACCTGCAATGGTTATCGGGCCACCCGGAACATCTCCATGAGCTCAGTCAGGCCAATATTAATCTGTGCGGGCTGTCGATGGGGGATAAAGATATTAAACTGTATTTCCTCAATGCCTTTGAGAAATACAACATTCCCTATGAAAAAATCTGTTTTGAGATCACGGAAAGCACCGCTATCGTGAAGATGGATGAAACCCTGGATTTTATCAATACCTTCAGAAAACTGGGTTGTAAGTTTGCCCTGGATGATTTTGGCATTGGCTTTTCATCGTATGAGCATTTGAAAAAACTGCCGGTAGATTTTGTAAAAATCGATGGCAGCTTTGTCAAAGACATTCTGGTGGACCCCATCGATATGGCGATGGTGTGTTCCATGAAAGACGTGGCGAAGGCCATGGGCATCGGCACGGTAGCAGAGTACGTGGAGTCCACAGAGATCATGGTGGAGCTGGGTAAAATCGGCGTAGATTTTGCGCAGGGCTATGGCGTGGCAAAACCTGAAGCACTAAATAGTTTTAAAAGTTATAATCAGATAACTTGAAATTGACCCCATTTGTTATCATATCGGGTCTACTCCGAAACTGAAGTTAATACCTATGTCACAGCTGCTTCCTAAGTATCAATTTGTAAGTTCTGCAAAATTACCTACCCGGTTTGGCTCGTTCATGATCCACGGTTTTGTAGATACTGCCAGCCATCAGGAGCATGTGGCCTTATCGTACGGCGAATGGCAGGAAGAAGATGTGGTACCTATTCGTATCCACTCTGAATGTCTTACCGGAGATTCCCTGTTCTCTACCCGCTGTGATTGTGGGTTTCAGTTAGAAAAAGCACTGGAAAATATTGTCAAAGAAGGCCGGGGCGTGCTGTTGTATTTGCGTCAGGAAGGTCGTGGTATCGGATTGCTCAACAAGATCAAGGCCTATAACCTGCAGGATCAGGGGCTGGATACCGTGGAGGCAAACGAGCATCTGGGCTTTGATGCGGATCTGCGGGAATACGATATCTGTAAGGTGATGCTGGACACGCTGAAAGTGAAAAAAGTTCGGCTTATGACCAACAATCCCAAAAAAATTGCCGCCTTAAAAGACCTGGGCATCAAAATAATCAAACGTGTGCCAATCGATCACGGTATCACCGAAGACAACAAACACTACCTGAAAACCAAGACTAAAAAACTGGGCCATGCCTTTGACCCACATTTGTTAAAGTAATCCCCTTCCAGTAAAGAATTGCCGCCATTGGGGCGACGACAGTGTTGCAACACACCGTCTCCGCCTGAATCAATGGACCGGATGCGCCTATTCCTCAATTGTCAGGGTGGCTTCAATACGGCGATTCAGCTTTTCAGCAAAGATGGTTTTTTGGCTGGATAATAAATCGGTTTCGCCATAGGCAACGACGGTAATGCGATCCGCGGCAACACCGTAATGCGCTACCAGCAGAGATTTAATCGCTTCAGCGCGGCGTTTGGACAAATCAAAATTGTATTCGTTAGTGCCGGGACGGGAAGCGTGCCCTTCGATGCGCAATGTCGCCTTGGGGTTAAATCGGGCTCTGGCAGCGAATGCCTTGAGCTGCTCACTGTCCTGCTTTTGCACCACAGCACTGTCGTGCTCAAAAAAAGCGGTAAAGGTAACGGTGTTAATTGCATCTTCAGGTTCCGCTATCTGACAGCCATCAGCGTTGACCGCCGCTGTTTCTGAATAGGGGCAGTTATCGCGATAATCGGCGACACCATCGTTGTCATCGTCTTTGTGTTTCGCCGCGGGTGCGCTATGCCCAAACTTGTAGGCTATCCCCAACCTGGCCCCTAAATTATTGTGGTTATCTCCCAATTCCCGATACCAGGTTGCCTCGGATATCAGGGCCCAACTGTCATTGATACGCCAGTGTTTACCCAGACCCAGATTTAACAGGTTGGGTTCATCACCCAATGTTTCCCGTTTCAAACCGGTAAAAACGTAGGTATCGCGACTATTGAGGTAGTATAAAACGTCAGCGCCGTAGCGCATGCCTGCATCATTGACGGGTTCGCCGGTTTGCAGACGTTCGCGCTCGAGATCGGCATTGAGACCGGTAAGCTCGATACGGCCTGCCCAGTCAGCGCTGAACCGGTAACCAAATTCTTCACCGAACCCCCAACCTGAACCCAGAGCGCCGGGTCTGTCTTCATCGGGACTATACATTTCGCCGCTCAAGCCAAACCACCAATATTCCTGATCGGTGTCATTGTTTGCTGCAACGTAAGGGGTGATACTGGTGCTGATTATTAGTGCCATTAGCGTTTTTTTCATGGTGCTCTCCTGAGTGTCTTTGTCCTCAACAAACCCGGAAGCGGTGTCCGGGTTTTCGTGTCGATGCCTGAATGCTTATGCTTTGAGTTCTTCGAAGGCTTTTTTGGCTTGTTCTTTGGTCATGCCGTACTTTTCCTGCATGACACCGTGAAAGTTCTCGAATTTTCCTTCGATTTGTTTGACTTCATCGTCGGTCAGCTTGCCCCAATGTTGTTTCGCCTTACCGGTCAGTTGATCCCATTTACCTTTTGCAATATCAATGTTCATAGTGACTCCTGGTGTTGCGTGATGAGTTTCGTCAGGGTTAATTCAACTATCTTGCCAACATTTAAGTTATTGATATTTAACAGTATGTTTTTATCTTATGGGCGAGGTTGAAGACCGGCCGGAATATTTTACAAGACCAGATTGTGAAATTTACAGGCTGCGGGAATGCTCTGTTGCTGGCACAGCAGACAACAAAATTGTTAATAAAACCGGATCGACAGTTGGTTTTTGTTGATTAACGCTTCATTAGTGACTTCTCGATATGCATCCTCTGTTTCAGCATTGTTTTGACTTGTAACAGACAAAGCAGCAGAAGTATCGGTACTCATGTGCTTATTAGTCGAAACGTATTATTTTTATAGATGCTGCGGTAACTGCTTAGCTCTGCTAACTTTTTACCTTCAGGTAATAAATTTTGTAAAAAGTGACGAACCGAAAGATGATTCAACTTCCCGCCCGTCGACACCAGATCAGCAAATACCCTAAAGCAATTAATCGTGTATCTGGAAGTATGCTGAATAGAAGGTTGTTCAAACCAACAACCATTACTGTTCAAATTTTACAGCCACCCTACTTTTGTCAAATTTCTTTTGATAGACGACATTTGTCGTTTTTCTCCAACCGGACAAAACGCCCGAACCTAAGCTGTTGAGTTTACAGGGGGGAAAATTGCGCTTAAAGTGTGTCAGTGTGAAAAAACGACAAATGTCTCGATATTATTGGACATTTGTCGTCGATAAAAATGTTAGAAGTACCGTATGAATTATATTTGGCATTCCATATTCAACAAAAAAATAGATGCATACGCTGCAGAAAAACTCGTAGCTATATTAGAAGATGTTCAGTCATTTTTAGCAGAATCTGATGATTCGGTTTGGTCCGATATGGAAGTTGTCAAAGTGACAGATATCATTAAAAGCTCAATAATTTCACTCAAAACCAAGAATAAAGCTAAATTGGCCAAAATAGAGTATCTCTTTTTGCCAACTGCACCATTACAAGAAATCGCTATGGAAAACGGTTGGGTTGATGAGTATCTAGTTCTTGCAGAGAAATTCGATGCAGTATCTAACAAGTACTTCTAACAAAAAATTTTAAACCGGGACGCTTACTCGCTGGCTTCCCCTCATTCTTCGGGTAGTATAGCCAGCGAGTAAGCGCCCTTTAAATTAGCCGTTAGCTTCCTTGTGGATTTATTAGAAACTAATTCAATGTCTTTAGCTTTAAAATGTGGCGCACTTGATTTGAGTGACGTTGTGAGTTGGGCTGACAAGTCGATCATTGAGGCTGAATTTCCAGATGAGCGTTTGTTTGAAGTTTCGCTATCTAAGAACATCTATGATGCTGTATCTGCACTTCAAAGTTTCGGTGAGCATGAAAATTCAGGTGAAGTTGCAAGACGGGCTTTTTCATATTTCCTCGATGGTTTAATGCAGCAAAAAACAACTTATAGTGCTGTTACTAAGATGGTTTACGATATGGCTTTTTCTGGATTAAAGCCATCTGATGAGGTCGAAGGAAAAATGATGGTATTTTGGGACGAATTGTCAGACGCGGAGCTAGGTGTCTACGGAGAACCTATAGAAGTAAAAAAAGAGTTTCTTCAGTTTCTTAAAAAATACGGAAGCTAACAAGAAAATTTAAACTTGGACAAATACTCGTTGGTTGGCCTTCGTTCCTCAGGCAGTATAGCCAACAAGTATTTGCCCTTTAATTCAGTAGTTATACCGCCTTATGAATCTTAGTCGATATAAAGTTAAGCTCCCTGGTAACGATACTGGTGCCCGGCCACTTGAATTTGTAGGCAGCTGGATAATGTTTGGTGGAGGTGTTCTGTTTACTTTGTTTCTTGCCACAGGAGGATATAGAGGCAACGAAAATCTTCACTTTATTGTGTATGTGATTGGGGCATTGTATGCAATTTCATGGTTTAGTGCCCGCAACAAGTGGCTATTTCTGGCTTTTACTCTCCTGTCTTTTACCGCACCATTGGTGGTTATCCAGATAGCAATAACCTCTATCTCTAGCGGTAATGATAATCTAGCAGTTTTTATGGTGCCCTATTCAATTTACATATTTTCCGTTTTCCTAGCGTTATTTTTAAATTTAATCAAGCAATCGAGATCGGCGGTATAACAAGAAAATTTAAAACTGGACAAATACTCGTTGGCTGGCGTTCATTCTTCACGCAGTATAGCCAACAAGTATTCGCCCTTTAATTTAGTAGTTATGTGCTCCGTAAATATCAATCAAAAATGTGTGGAAAATGAATAGACATTATATTGTTGCTCTGCTTCTAATTACCTTAATAGGGTGTGCTACGCCGTATCAGAAAGAGTCTGGTTTGAATCCAACTACTGGAGGTTATTCTGACGAAAAGATTTCAGAAAATGAATATTTCATCACTTTCAGAGGAAATCCCAAAACCACATTCGAACAGGTTGAATCTATGTGGAATAGAAGAGCGATGGAACTTTGCCCAAATGGATATGAAAGTGATTATCAACGCAGTCAATCTCCAGACCATCAGTCAGTTTATGCGTCAGGAGTAGTAATAGAGAACACATACATGTTCCCTACAATTGAAGGCAAGGCAACTTGCAAATGAAAACGCACATAACAAAAAATTTTAAATTTGGACGCTTACTCGCTGGCTCTCCCTCATTCTTCGGATCGAACTAAACAAGACAGCCATCCTAAGGGTGGTGTGATCCAGTTTTCATGATTTTGTTTTTGGTTTTCTGAGAACCGAGCCGGACGGCTAAAAAATCAACTTTTTGAGTCGCGTATTGCTTTTGTAGAGGTGTTTTTTGTTTTCTGGAAGAGCAGACGATTAGCGTGAGCCATCAACTAAACAAGACAGCCATCCTAAGGGTGGTGTGATCCAGTTTTCATGATTTTGTTTTTGGTTTTCTGAGAACCGAGCCGGACGGCTAAAAAATCAACTTTTTGAGTCGCGTATTGCTTTTGTAGAGGAACTAAACAAGACATCCATCCTAAGGGTGGTGTGATCCAGTTTTCATGATTTTGTTTTTGGTTTTCTGAGAACCGAGCCGGACGGCTAAAAAATCAACTTTTTGAGTCGCGTATTGCTTTTGTAGAGGTGTTTTTTGTTTTCTGGAAGAGCAGGCGATTAGCGTGAGCCATGACAGGGCCTTACCTTGAGGCAATTTTGCTTTATGTTGGCATTAAGGGAGTGATTGTCAGCCAAATAATCGATTAGCGGTGTTTTTATCCCTGAGTCGTTTTAGTTTGTGTCGATGTCGATAGGCTTCAAGATAAGATTCACTGCCTGCAGCATGATGAAAACAGTCTTCAAATTGAGTGGTGAGTTCCTGCCATTGTTCAGGTTTGAGGTTAAGACGTTCCAATATCGCAGGCGTTGATTCTTCAATTGCGCCGCGTTTATTGGGTAAGATAGCTCTGCCCGTGATATCGACCAGCTCCATGTAGTCAGATAAATGGAAGGGCAAACCATGGGGCATACCCTCTTTGATATTGCCGGCAAAAGGTGTCAGGTATTTAGGTGTTTTACCTGCTTTGGCTGCATTGATGCGGTATTGAATACTGGTGTGGTCAGATTGCTCTGGTGTATTAGCCATTTTGGCTCTGATGGGGTTTAAATCTACATAGGCCATACAGGCAGCAAGCGCGGCTTCATCTAATAAGGCTTGCGATTTAAATCTTCCTTCCCAGAATCTACCGCTACATTTATCTTCCTTGTTGGCTTCTCTGGCTATGTATTCATTCAAATAGCGCATAAACCAGCTGATATCCGTCAGCCGCTGCCGCCATATATCGGCGGTTTCCTCAATGGTGAAAAGCTGAGACTCATGTATCTGCTTTCGTTGTTCGGGATTCAGGTACTGGTGACTGAGTAAGGTGCCATTACTTAGCCTGTGCCAGCGGCGAATCACTTCTTCAGTATCCCAACTGTCAGATAAATCTTTGTGAATGTGCAATACCAGGTGGGTGTGGTTGCTCATTACCGCATAGGCACAAACATCAATGGCAAATATCTGAGACTGAAAGTGAATACGGTCTTCAACCCATTGACGGCGGTGCTCATAGCTGACCCCGGTTTGTTTGTCTTCGCCGCATAAAAATGCTCTACGCACACAGCGGGAAACACAGTGGTAATAGGGCGTATCTTCAAGACAGATTTGTGCCTTCCTGGCTTTTGGCATGTTAACTCTTCCTGAGTCTGTTGAATAAAGCCTCTATTTTGCACAAATCATTGAGCTTGGAAACTGTACTGAAGTACAGTTATGATGGCTGTCCATGTTTCTGGAGGCTAGCACTTTAAAAAGGAGTCATTGTGTCTAGGCACCTATTCAAAATCAATCTGCAAAGGAGGATTTATTAATGGATCAAGAAGATGTAATTTTAAAAATACACGGAATGGGAGAAATTCCTGCTGATGGCGCGGCGGAGACTCTGAACAGAATAAATCGAGCCTACAATGGGCTCGCCATCTTAGACCTACTAACGTCCTTTTCAACGACCAGACTTATAAGAGCTTGTAGAGACCTTTCTTCCAGCATGTCAGCAAGCGTTTTGTTTAATGATTTGCCTAAACGATCCCCTCATCTAGAACTAAAAGGAGTAGTGCTTCAATCACCTGGATTCTGGGAATTCATTGGCAAACTTAATCCGCTAGAAGCCATCAGACTTTATCTTAATGATAGGCATGAGAGAAAAAAAGATAACAGTTACCGAAATGAAAGCGAGAAGAGGAAATTAACCCTCGAAAATAAACTGTTAGAAATTAAGATTGTAAATGAATTTGTAGACGCAGCTAGAAACGCTGGAGTTCCAGAAAATGAAATACAAACTCTTGTAAGAGAAAACGCGGTTGTGCCTTTGTTGGAATTGGAAGCAGTACAAGATCGAGGAGGTGTCACTTATGCTGAACTTCCTAGCAAGGTGTCTACATATGAGGAAGTTGAAGAGGATGCCTAACAAGTCGGTTCAAAACGGACACAAAAACGTTGGCTGTGTTCGTGCCTCACAAAGTTTAGCCAACGTTTTTGCGCTCGTTTAACCGGGCCGTTAGTAGTTCAAGGAAGTACGGTGTCAGGTAAACTTATCGAAAAGCATCCAAACTTTAAAAGCCTATGTGTTAAGCACTGGATGAATAAAGGTGAGCACTTTTTTAGTGTATCTTGTAACTAAACAAGACAGCCATCCTAAGGGTGGTGTGATCCAGTTTTCATGATTTTGTTTTTGGTTTCGAGAGCATTTATAAAAACATCTGACAAGTCATTACAGCAGGATGAACAACAGTTGGCTATTTGCTCGCACCCCGAAGAGAACCCCAAGAGATTGGATATGATTATCGGAACTCTACAGGGTGACATTGATGGTGTTTCATTTTCTGAACGCCTGACTATTTCACAGTGACAAAGCGCTTCAGTAACACCGGTAGTAATGTCAGGTCGATAACAAAGGCCAGCAGCATGGCGACGGCGGTTAATAGCCCAAACAAGACACTGGGGACAAAATCCGAAAAGCTCAACAGAGAAAATCCTGCTGCGATAACCACAGTGGTGCAAAACAACGCAAAGCCGGTGCTGTGAAAGGTGTCTTTTAAAGCATCAGAGGCCGAGTTTGCCTTTTGACCTTGCAGGTAGCGATGCACGAAATGGATGGTGTCATCAACCGCGATCCCCATGGCAATGGCAGCAATAGTAATGGTCATGATATCCAGTGGAATGTTTAACCAGCCCATGACACCTAACACACCGGCGGTGGTTAAAATGTTAGGAATCACAGCAATCAGCGCAACCTTAATTGAACCAAACACCAGTAGCAATACCAGCGTCAGTGCCACAAAAACTAAACCCAGAGTCAGGATTTGTGACTGGTACAACTGCTTCAGAATATCCTGATATAAAACAAATAAGTTAGTAATGTAAAACTGCGGTTCATCAATGCCTTGCGCCACAATATCTTGCTGCAACGAGGCCAGGAATTTTGTACGGGTGAAGTTTTCGGTTGTATCCTGAATGCGGGCACTGATCCGCAATTGCTGGTGTTCTTCAGAAAAGTAGCTCTGCACCAGTTTGTCTTTCAGGGAGTCATCCAGCAGCATATACAAAGCCGATAATTCGTATTCGGTCAGGGGTTTATTGTTGTTAATTTGTTTGGCTAATTGGGTAAAGTTCACCACCGACGAGGTGTTACCCATTGCGGGATATTGACGTAATACAGCCTGTATAACCTGCAAATTCTGGATATCCTTTGCGGTTAAAATCAGGTCCTTATTGGCATTCTCCGCTGGCTGGATCTGGTAAATTACATCCAGCGGAGTGGAACCGCCAAACTCTTTATCAATAAACGACAGTTCCTGGTGAACCCTTGTGGACTTGGCAAAATAATTGATAAAACTGTTTTCGACGTTCAAACGCATAAAGCCACTGCCGGCAAACAGGGCTAACAGCACGCCTGCCAGCAAAATGAGTTTGGGAAATCGCACTGCAAAACCATAACAACCTTGCATCAGATTGCTGATAATCCTGTGTTCGGGTTGGCGTTTCGATACACCGAAGAGCATTAACAGGGCCGGAAACAGCAGCAAACTGACACAAATGGAGATACCCATCGCCACTATCATCATCCAGCCAAAACTGATCACCGGTTGAATTCCACTAAATATCAGCGAGCCAAAGCCGACAGAGGTGGTTAATCCGGCAAATAAACAGGGTTTGAACTTATTGCCAATGGTCTGACTGACCAGTTCACTGTGCTGTTCGGTTTTGTTGTCAGCGTTTAATTGCAAATATTCGACGCTCAGGTGGATCACGATAGCCAGGGTCAGGATTATTTGTAGTGCGATAAAATTAGCGGATATTACCGTGGTGCGTAAATCGAAAAAGCCGAACACGCCGATGGCCAACAGGACACTGATGCCACAGCACGCTACCGGCAGTGCAACCCAGCGCAGCTGGCGAAACAGAACTAACAACAAGGCGGCGATGGTGGCCGCGATAATACCACTAAATAACTGCAGATCCTGGCTGATGATTTCCACTAACTGTTGCCCTAATACATGAGAGCCACCAATGAAAAACTCTGCTTCGTGCTGATAGGAAGCCACTACATCGTACAGGCTTTGCAGTTCTGCCTGGCGTTGTTTATTCAGTTGTTGGGTTATGACATCTGCCTGCGCCTCTAATTGTGCGATTTGGGCATTTTCCTGGTCTGACAATGTCCGGGTTAACGCGTGTTTTTCAATGGCTAAAATTTCTGCGTCCAGTTTGGCCAGCGCCGGGTTATCCTGAAACACGATTTGAATAGCGGTGGCTGTTTGTGATTTGTTGACCAGCAAATCGGTGAACAAGGGATGATTATCAAAAATGGTGGCCATTTTTTCCGGGGCGTAACGCTGCTGTTGCCAGGTCCAGTCGTCGGGATTAATGTTGGCATTCAGCTCGGAAATTTGTGACAGCAGCGGCACATTCAAAATGGAGGTGGTGCTACTCACTCTGTCCATCTCAGCAAACTGCTGGCTGAGCTGGGTGATCAGATTAAAAGTGGGTTCGCTAAAAACCCCCTGCTCTTTAGGTTTTATGGCAACCAGAACAAATTCCACCGGGTTAAACCGGTTTGCCACTATTTTGGTCTGAATATAGTTTTTGTTGTTTTTCATCAGCAAGGTATTGGCTGACGCATCAATTTTGAATTGGGGCGCAAAATAGCCTGCTGCCAGCGCAGCCGCTAAAAACAGACTGATTATCAGCCAGGGTTTGGCAATGACAAAACGATTAAACTGGCGCATTGCTTAGTCCTTTTTGGGTTGTTTGGTGGCGTCATCACGCATCTGTGATTGCAGGTACAGCTCTCTGAAAAAGACATAAGGATCTTGCGCCTGTTCGGTGAGCTTCTGATAGGTTTCAGATTGTTGGCTAAAATCGTGGACGCCCTGCGTGATCAGCAAAAGTGTGGTTTCCGGATCGTCACTCACGTAGTGCAGGGGATTGGCCAAACCTTCAACTGCCACTGACACACCGTCGCGCACATCTGACGAGCCCAGCACAGGCAACACCAGATAACTTCCCGGTTCAGCACCATAAAAATCCAGGGTGTCGGCGAAGGTCTGTTTTTGCTGCGGCAGATCCAGCCAGTGGTTGGCGGGGTCAAACAAACCCAAAATACCCAGGGTGGAATTTACTGCAAAGCGGGCCAGGGTGGTTATGGCTGCTTCGCCGTCGCCTTGCAGACTGTGGTTGATCAGGTTTAGCGGCTCCCGGATGTTACTGAAAAAGTTGCCCACTGAATTGCGCACGGGCTCGGGAAAAACCGCAACATAGCCATCAGCAACCGGGATCAGAACCCAACGGTACAGACTGTCGTTGAAGCTGAACATTGCACGGTTAAAGCCCTCAAACCGGTCTTCGTAATACAGGCAGGCTGGATCTGCCGATTCAGGCTCCCGGTATCCCACCACGGTGGGTTCTACTTCTGTGGTGCCCTGAGAGGTAGTCACCACAATATTGTCGTCGTTTAGCTCACGCGGGGCAGGGTCCGGACAGTGCTGAGCCGTCGAAGGCTGGCTGGCACAGCCAGTCAGACCTGTCGCCAGGGTGAATAACAGCAGGACAATAGCCCTGAAATGGGTGGAACCTGAGAGTCCTTGTTTCATTGTTACCTGCCGTATTTACTGCGTGTTTAATTATTAGATCAAAACGCTTTAGATTGTCGAGCGAATGTTTTTTGCCAGTGCCTTGGCATCATAAACCCGGTTGGGATCTGTGGGTTCACCTTTACCCATAGACACAGTCATTACGTTCACATGGTCTTTTGTGATCTCTTCCGATTCAATGATTGTGCCGGTGTAATGCGGGTGATGCACTGTGGTACAGCCCAGTAACCCACATCGCGTGCTGGTGGCGGTTGTAGTGGCACCCACATTGGTACCGGTTTGAACGCGTTTTTTATTGGTTTCCATATCTTGATTGTCGATGTAGAACCAGTCGTATCCCTGCTCCAGGGTCAGATCTGCGGCGTGCAGCAAGGTGTAATCTCTGATGGTTTCCTTGTCGGTAACGCGATTGCCGCGAAACGTGATCCGGTATTTGGTGTCAGTAAGCTTGGTGTGCGTGTAACCAAAGTCGCCTTTTTCGGGCGCCATCGTGTAGGGGGTTGGCTGCATTGAGGCACAAGAAGCCAGCAACAGAATGAGCGAACTAAAAAAGAGTGATTTAAATATCGTCATGGTTTTTCCTCCGGAAAAATAAGTATCACATCGGGAGACTGTTAAACTCCCGTTTCCGTTGATTGCAGATATCACACCAACTCAGGAAAAATCTTACAACTCCCAATAATTCAACGGTTTAACGGGATTTTTATTCCTTCGTTGAGTGTCTTGTAGACGTGGTTTTTGAAATATTTAACCTGGCTTGTGAAATTTTTTCACAGCAGTTATAGAGACTCAGATAGGGAAAACGCGAAGAGATCGGTGTTCGACAAACAAAGCGGGTGAGCAGGGCGCTCACCCGGAATTATTTATAAGGATTGCAGCTTCTTGATGTAAGCATCGGGGCTGAATTCGCGGCCCAGGAAATCCGCCACGAAATCTGCAGCAGGTTTGCTTCCGGCTGCGCCTAACACCATGTTGCGATAGTCGGCAGCGACTTTTTTGTTGCGCATCCCTTCTTTTTCAAAGCGGGAGAACAAATCCGTGGCAATGGCCAGAGACCATTGATAAGTATAGTAGTTGGAGCTATACCCATTCAGATGACCAAAATTGGCGTAAAAATGCGTGCCTTCTACATACGGGTAGGCGGCAAATTTATCCTGAATATCTAACATCAGCGGATCTAACTCAAAAGAATCAGGCTCACGGTTATAGTAATTCAGCGACAAGTTAGCATAAAAGATTTGCGTGGCTGTACCGGTTGCCAGACCAAAATCACGGGCGCGATTCATTTTCGCCACCAGTTCTTTAGGAATAGTTTCGCCTTTTTCGTTAGAAGCAAAGGTTTTCAGTGTATCGTAATCCCAAATCCACTCTTCCAGCATCTGTGAGGGCGCCTCAACAAAGTCGCGTTCCATGCTCATACCTGTGATGGCGTACCAATTTTGCGTGCCGGAAAACATGTTGTGGATCAGGTGGCCAAATTCATGCAAAAAGGTTTCTACCTGGCCGTGCTCCATTAAGCCCCGCGGGAAGTTTTGCGCCAGGCCAGACAGGGGGATTTGCTTGTCTTTGATACCCGGGCGTAACGTCCAGTGGGCTGCGTGTTTGTATTTGTCGGCGCGAGGATGGTTATCCATGTAGAATCGTCCCAGCAATTTGCCGTTTTCCATAATCTGGTAGGTTTCGACATCCTCATGCCAGGTGGCGGTTTCCCAGGGTTGAATATCCACACCAAACAAATCTTCAGTCAGACCAAAAATGCCGTCCCGTACTTTCTCATAATGAAAGTATTCCCGTACTTCTTTGGAGTCCAGGGCGTAATCTTCCTGACGGATCAGGTTCTGCAGATAACTGGCCTGCCAGACCTGAACCTCTTTAGCCTCGGGGTTAATCTTTTGCAGGCGCTTAAGTAACATCGCCAGTTCTTTTTCTACCGGCTCCTGCAGTGCGCCACCAACCCGGTTTAAAAAGGCCTGGGCATTCTCGGGGGTAGCAATCATTTTGTCGTCCATGGATTGCTCTGCGTGATTTTTAAAGCCCAGGATATTGGCCAGTTCGTGGCGTTTCTCAATGAGCTTTTTCAGCACCGCTTCATTTTGCGGATAACCTCTGGAACGGGCGGCCACTCTGAGTTTATGGCGCAATTCGTCGCTGGTGGAGTAAGTCATCACCGGGCTTAAATCAGGATAATCGGTGGAGATTTTGATGATGCCGTTTTCATCGGCAGGATGGCTGTCGATGTAATCTTGCGGTAAGCCATCCAGTTGCTCTGCTGTGGCTTCGACATGGCGCACATCACTGCGGATATTTTTGTTAAATTCGTTGCCGATTTCGGTAATTTCCTGCTGCAGGGCACGGATTTTGTTGCGGGTGGCCTCGTCTTTATCCACCCCGGCACGCCTGAAATCGGAAAGTGCGGATTCCACCATAAAGCGCTCAGTGTTATCCAGTTTGCTTAAATCGATGGCCGCTACGCGGTCATAGTAGCCTTTGGATAATCCGGTTTGCGTGAAGAAGTCAGATTGCTTTTCGCTACAGGCATTGGCCGCATCGCGAATAGACTCCTCGGGGTGTACTGCGCGAATATGCCAAACGTGTCTCACCGGCATCATATTGTCGATGATCTGGTCGTAGGCACCCACCACGTTTTTCAGTGTCGCCGGGCCGCTGCTGTTTTCTAATGCCTGAAAACTGGTTTGTGCCTGAGCCAAAATGTCGTCACAGAGTTTAGTGATCTGTTCACCAGTGAGATTGGGATCGATGCCTTCAGTGAGCATTTTGTTTTGACTATGATGTTCAGCGTGGGCGGCAAAGCCCAGCAGTGAGCCGGCCACAGCCAGTGATAAGAGTGCAGATTTCATTAAGGTGTTCCTTATTATCGTTGTAATCGAAAATTTAAGCACAATGGCTAAGGGCTGTCTAATTACACAGGTGCGGTTGTAACATTCTGAGACAAAAAGAGTACAATGAGCGCCACATCATCAGTCACAGTTACCATGGCAACATCAGATTTCCCCAACTCAGAGCCGCAGATCGCGTCGCCTGCAAACCATCCGGTGGTCATTCAGGGAATGGCCTATCAATATTCAGAAACACTGCAGCCTTTGTGGAGTGGTTTTGGCGAGATCGCTCGTTATCGCAACTGTGACGGGCACAGCATTATCGTCAAAAGGGTTGCGCCACCTAAAGTGATGCAACACCCGCGAGGCTGGAACAGCAGCCTGAGCGAGCAGCGAAAACTGCAGTCCTACCAGATTGAACAGCACTTTTATCAGCATTACGCCGCCTTGTGTGATGCACACTGCCGGGTGCCGCAATGGCGCCCGGCGGACCCTGAAACCGCGAGTGCAGCGACCATGATATTAGAAGATCTTGACGCTGCCGGGTATCCCCGCCGACACACTCAGGATGATGGTTCAGTACTGTATGCTTGTTTGCGCTGGCTGGCGTATTTTCATGCACGCTTTATGCAACAAACCAGCAGCGAACTTTGGGCTGTCGGCGGCTACTGGCATCTGGGCACCCGGCCTGATGAGTTAGCTAACATGGAGCCGTGTTTACTCAAAGTGCGGGCTTCAGATATTGACCACAAGCTTAACAATGCCCGATTTACAACCCTGATCCATGGCGATGCCAAGCTGGCTAACTTTTGTTTTGGTGAACCTGGTCGGGTGGCCGCACTGGATTTTCAGTACGTGGGTGGTGGTGTTGGGGTGAAAGATGTGGCACTGCTTTTGGCCAGCAGTCTGGACAACGAAGCACTGCAGCAACAGTCAAAAGAGTATGAAGATTTTTACTTTGAACAGCTGGAAGCAGCGTTAAATCACTATCAACAGTCAATTGATTTTACTGCTTTGGAAGCGGAATGGCGTCGCTTGTTGGCATTTGCCTGGGCTGACTATCAGCGATTTTTAATGGGCTGGAAACCGGACCATAGTCGCATAACCCGGTATATGTGCGCCAAATCCGAACAGGCTCTGGCGCACTTAGAAAGGCTGGATTAGTCTTCTTTATTCTGAGCGATAAAGTCTTTTACCGCTTGTAGTGTAGGAAAAGAAGTATAACCAGAGGCGTCTAACTCTTCGTTAACGCAACCCAAAATGGTTTTGTCAGTTACTTCTTCACCTTCGTAATACTCGACGCAATAATCGAGTGTGTCTTGCAAAAAGCCAGCATCCGGCATCTCTTGAGCATTAACGCCAGCAGACAGAATTGCAAGTAAGAACAACCATTTGAATTTCATTTCGTATCTCAGTTAACAGGTGTTTCAGACCATCTGAAACACTTTTAATGTGCGCAAAAAATTAACTGTTTATGGTCAAAATGAAAAACGAATATTTTTTATGCTGACGATAAAATTATCTGTTTGCCGCTAAAATGTATGATTCGCCAGTACGTAATCCAGGGCACCATTGACCGCAGCAGCCTGGGCTTCGATACAATTTTGCGGGTCGGTTTTCGGGCTGTCGGGATACACTTCGGTAATGGTGACATACGGCGCGTCTGTCATACCGGTGCTTAATCCGGCTTTCTTACATTGGTACTCAATTACCCCAAACTGAGTGATTTTCGCGCCAATAATGCAGCCATTTTTATCGGCAGGTGCGATATGGGTTACCTTAGCCACATTGTCGATAACGGCTTTTTGAAATGCGTTTTCCGGACGTTCTGTATCACCCACCAGGTAAAATCCATCAGGAATATCCCAGTTGTCATGTGTTACGCCATCTCTGGCTGCCAGTGCCGGGCGAAATTCAGAGTTGTCGGTATCTGTGGTTTCGTGTAAATCCACGTGAACCAAAGGCTTAATATTGTTTTTATTCAGGTAGTCCATGATGGCCTGAGTTTCTTCGGAAGGTGCGCCGGGGGTAAAAGAGCGATTGGGATCCACCGCAGCCGGGTTCCAGCGGTTGATGGTTTCATAACCCCAGGGGCTGATACAGGGCGCGACAATCAGATTAAAGCTGTCTGTGTAATTTTGAGCACAATGTTCCAGAAAATACAAAGCCCCATGGACTCCGCTGGTTTCATAACCGTGGACTCCGCCGGTAACCAATGCTGTCGGTTTGGATGCTTGCCACGACGCAGATGTCAGTACAAACAGCGGGTAGCGCGCCAGGTCGTAGCTCAACGCACCATATTGCTCCACATGCCATTGCGACGACAAAGACCTAATTTTATCCAGCACTTCTTGCTGGTAGCTGCGCTTTATATTTTGTAATGCCAGCCATTGTGCTTTTTCAGGTTTTCCCCACGGGATTCCGGGGGTGCCGACATGGTAAGTACTTGCTTTGTTTGTCATATATGATTTCTACTCCATTATCCTTGTGCCAGGACAAGATTTAAGGGAGCAGTTTAAAGCAATTTTTGCGCAGTTTCTTCTCTGAATATTGCCCTTTAAGCAGAATCTATTACGCTTTACTAATGACCCGTATGATCCCGATAATACTCTGTCTGTCGTTACATTGGATTGCGCAATCCTTGCAGGCTGCGCGAGCGGAAAACTATTTGGTTTACGGTATCCCCAATTACCCGCCTTTTTCAGTTTATGAAGAGCAAGGCTTTAGTGGTCGCGACGTTGAACTGGTGCTGCATCTGGCAGATAAACTCAATTTGCAAATCCGTTTTTCACCTTGTGAGTGGATACGTTGTCTGGAGTTGGCCAGAGCCGGACGGGTGGATATTCTGACTTCGGTTAGCCATGCTCAGGAACGCGAGGCCTTTTTACACTTCATTCAACCCGCTTATAGCCGGAGTAACATCGCTTTTTGGGTTCGTTCCGGCGAAGCTGAACGCATTCGCACCTTTGCTGATCTGGACAATAAAATTGTCGGCAAAGAAAAAGGCGCCAGGCTATTTGCGCAAGTGGATAACGCGCCGAATATTCAGCGTTATGAATCTGCGCAATTTAATATACTGTTCAAAATGTTGGTGTCAGGCCGGCTGGATACCGTGATGGGGGGCGACCAGGCCATTGCTATCGCTGTCGAGCGCAGCGGTTATGCCGAACTGCTGGAGCCTGCAGTATATAAAGTTCAGGTGCCATCAGCGTTTCTGGCGATGGCCCGCCAATCTGCGAAAGCCACTGTATTCCTGACACCGTTTCAGGATGAAATGCAGCGCATGTATAGCAGTGGGGAGCTCAACTATTACCTGGACTGGCAGGAACCCAAAAAGGACGATAACTAAGACTTCATTTAACTGGTCGGACGTGTTAATGTCGCAGCAATTAATCTGGAGATAATAGCCATGTCTGATAATTATTTAATGCGTTTGTATAAGCGTTTGCAAAAGTATCCCATGGGAAACCGGTTGTTTTCTTTTGTTGCCTGTCGCAAAGCGCCCTACTTTGCCACGATCAAACCGTTGATCACTCAACTGGCTCCCGGTGAATGTCATTGCTTTATTAAGAAGCGCCGTTCGGTGGAAAACCACATAAAAACCGTGCACGTTATCGCAATTTGTAATGGTCTGGAAATGGCGATGGGCTTCATGGCTGAGGCTTCAATACCCAAACACCTGCGCTGGATACCCAAAGGCATGACAGTAGACTATACTGCCAAAGCGGGTTCTGATATTCGCTGCGAAGCCGTTTTGCCCAACAATCACTGGCAGGTGGGAGATTTACCGGTAGCGGTAACGGCCTACGATGAAAATGATGTAGTGGTAGTCAAAGGCACAATTAACCTGTGGGTGTCAGAAAAGAAAAAGTAATGCCTGTTAAAGCCTCTGTTTAAATGGAGTTTAGTTGTGGATTTGGCGCATGGAAAAACTGAGATGATAGACGAACAGAAAGCGGTAGCTTTTCTGCAACGACAAATAGAGGTTTACTTCAACAAATCCAATGGTGATCTTCGGGACTGTTTATACTCACGTGCGCTTTCTGATGCTGTTGGCTTGGGAATGCAGGTTTATATGAACATGCTACATTCCTGTAACGCAAATGCGGAAAAGCTCTGGCGAGAACTCAAACAACAGAAAAGCTTTTCAGCAAACCGGTATTGTTCATTACTTGGCAGTTGGTTAGCGTCGTCAGAAAACCTGCAAAAGAACTCACACCAATCGCTTCCCGGACCTTTGTCTTCTTCTGATTTAGAACATTGGCAAGAAAATGGCTATGTCATTGTCAAAAATATTATAGCTCGTGAAACTGCGCTGGATATTGCAAATAGTCTCGCGCAACGCAAAGGATTCGCTTTAGACGATAGTGAATCCTGGCAAAATCTTCCTAAGGGGCCCATCTGGCAAAGACAATTTGATTTGCCTGAGCTGGAAATCGCTCGACAATCGAAAATCGCCTTAAACGCATTCCAACAGATTTGGCAATGTCAGGATCTGGTGATTACCCGAGACCAATACAGTATTAATTTTCCGGAAAGCCACAAACACTGCTTTCAAGGACCGAAGCTGCATCTGGATGTCGACTTTAACTTCCCTATGCACTTTAAAACACAGGGGATCGTTTATCTCAACGACGTAGCTGCAGATCAAGGTGCGTTTACTGTATGCCCCGGGTTTCATCTTAACTATCAAAATTGGATCAACAGTTTGCCTTCTGGCACAGATCCAAATGAGGTGGACTTTTACCAATTTCCCCATAAGTCGATTGCGGCCGAAGCGGGGGACTTGATTATCTGGCACCATTGGTTACCCCATGGTGCATCACCAAATCACCATCAATCTCCGAGAGTGGCACAATACCTGGATATGTATTCGTTGACCCCACGGTATGTTGCTCCCGGAAATGCGTTCTAACTATAATCATTGCGCTGCGCCATCAGGTCGCTGTGATATTCTACAAACTCAATCTCGAAGCCGTCCGGGTCCCTGAAATACAGGTTGCTGCGATGCTCTGTAGGGTTACCTGGATTGCTGACTTCAAATCCTGCCTCAACCAGTCTTTTACGTACGGCATCGATATTACTGACGACAAAAGCAAAATGTGACAATCCGGGCTGCGCCCCCTGATGCTCCCGGATCTGACCTTCCCCGTGGTCAGATAAGGCAAGGTATTGTTTATCATCGCCAAAATGCAACCAGTTTCGGGGTTTGCCGTACCAGTCATCTGAACCGCCGCCTCGTACCCTCCACTCCGGAAAGGCTGCGCGGTAAAAGTTTAAGCTTTGCTGCATGTCGGTCACTACCATATTTAAATGCTCTAAATACATTGTCCTTCTCCTTTCTGATGAAAATTATTTGCGCGCTGACACCTGGTGAAATGTAGGATTCTGCCAGGCCAACAGCAATGACTGGATTAAAACGCTTGCGGCAAGTCGCCAGACGGGCTTTTTACTGTTCATTTTTAGGTTCCTCGTGTTAAGTTGGGTGTCATGCTAAAACCTCAAGTTAAGTTGAGGTAAAGGTTTTTTTTTAATTTTTTTAACTTTTCTGAGGACAAGCCAATGGCGGAAGTTTTGTTAGCACCAGGAAAAGTGGCCAAGCGCTGTGGCGTTGCGGTATCTGCTTTGCACTTTTACGAACAAAAAGGACTGATCCACAGTTCCCGCAATGCCGGCAATCAACGTCGCTATCACAAAGATGTAATGCGTCGAATCGCGTTAATTAAAGCAGCGCAAAATCTGGGAATTAGTCTGGAAGAAATAAAACAAACCCTGGCAACCTTACCGGATATGCGTACGCCCACGCAGGAAGACTGGCAACAGCTGGCTCAACAGTGGCGGGAGAGATTGGATCAACGCATCAGAGCCATGACAGCCCTTCGGGATTCACTCACCGGTTGTATCGGTTGCGGCTGTTTATCCATGAAAAACTGCCCTATGTACAACAAAGACGATGAACTGGCCGCTGCGGGACCAGGGGCCGTGCTGCTGAATCGAAGAATGACGTGATTAGGGGGCTGAGTACCTTAAATGCCTTCAGTCTGAAAAAGGAAATTAATCTTGCTTTTTGGGTAATTTAAACTACCTTTGTGTTTTTGCTGATTCACATTTTGGCATATTCAAAAGGAGAAAAGGATGAAAGTCAGAAAGAATGTGTATGAGTTATCTGTATCGGATATGACGCTGCATTGGTATTCCAAAGCCGTAGAGGTGATGAAGCAGCGCAGTATTAACGATCCAACCAGTTGGTGGTATTGGGGGGCTGTCCACGGCTATGTAATAAACACCAGTACCAAACAATTTTGGGAAGTGGCTGCAGACTACCCACCTAAACAATCCACTATCGACAGCGGCTTTTGGAATAATTGCCAGCACGGCACCTGGTTTTTCTTACCCTGGCACCGCATGTATCTGTACTACTTTGAAGCTACGGTGGCAAAAGCGGTAGTGGAAGCCGGTGGTCCTGTCGGATGGACGCTTCCCTTCTGGAATTATTGTGAAGCGTTCAGGCCCGGGATCAGCATAGCTGAACAACAACAGGCGATGACCATACCTCCTGCGTTTGGTGACAGCCAGGGCAAAAACGCCGATTATCCGGGGTTGTGGCTGGAGGGTCGGGTAAACTATGTATTGCAAAAAAGGTACGTAAACCCCTGGCCAGCCCTTGATGAAACCGTATTTACCAATACTTCTGAAGATGTAAATTTTGGCGGAGGTATTACCGGGTTTGCCGTCTCAGGCGGTAAAAAAGGCCAGTTGGAGCAGTTACCACACGACGTTGTGCACGGTTATATCAACGGGGCAATGGGCAATACCAAAACAGCAGCGCTGGATCCCATATTTTGGTTACATCATGCCAATATCGACAGAATGTGGCAGGTGTGGGTGGAGTCGGCGGGGCACAGCAACCCGGCAAGTTCAGATTGGCTGAACTTTGAATTTGATTTTCATGATGAAAATGGTGAGGTGCAGACTTTAAAAGTCAAAGATGTGCGCACCACAGAGCAGCTCAATTACACCTACAGCCCTGGCTACCCGGAGATGGATGCCGAGAGTCCAAACCCACCGGGCCGGGCTGCTGAAAATGTGATGGATGTGGTTGGAGCCAGCAACATCAACACCGATCTGAGTCATGATTTATCTGCTCTGGCATTGAATATGGTGCCACAGGGGCGACGCAAATCCAGGGTTTCCATGGCGGCAAGAGCCT
Source organism: Planctobacterium sp. R6 (assembly GCF_055755215.1). Taxonomy (NCBI): domain Bacteria; kingdom Pseudomonadati; phylum Pseudomonadota; class Gammaproteobacteria; order Alteromonadales; family Alteromonadaceae; genus Planctobacterium; species Planctobacterium sp. R6. The sequence goes on along the minus strand of NZ_JBVTQY010000003.1, from coordinate 8,025 downwards.
CTGTTAATCAAAGTAAAACACCAAAACGAGTACTGCATGTCAACAACGTCACCGGAACCGGTAACCCCTGCCCGGTTGATATCTTTATCAGTGGTGACGGAAGTGCTGCGCTGGATGATGAACACTTTGTGGGCAGTCTCGGGTTGTTTGGTCTTGAGGACGCATCAACACCCAGTTTGGATCATGATGGTAGCGGCTTGAGTTTCGCCTTTGATGTGACCCAGGTCATCGAGCGGCTCAGCAAGCAAAAGGGCTGGAGTGAAGACAAGATATCGTTTCAGTTTAAACCACAACTGCCGCGTCAGGGTGAGAAAGTGAAAGTCGGGCGGGTGAGTCTGCACAGTGAACTACGCTAAAACACAAAGGCAAGTACCGGGAGCCGGCTTAAGTGGTGTATATACCCTTAAGCCCCACTGGTATTTGCTCGCTGTGTCTATATTGTGTTGGTTGTATTACTTCTATGTTTGGTTGCAGCCCTTGGATAGTCATCACCATCATCACCATGCTCATCAGGTCAGTTTTACTGAACAGCAAATTACCTGGTTGATGATGGTGTATGCCATGATGTTGCCCATGCTTAGCGGTGCTGTTAACTTTATCAGGGAAATGCTGCCGCGCTATGTGCATCCTTATGCCTGGCTGGCGGTTTTTATCGGCTATTCCGCGCTTTGGTGGTTGGTTGGAGCACTATTGATTGCGGTTGGTGTCCTGCTGTCATCGGCGGTGTGGATTGCAGAATACTGGCCAGCCTGGATAAAAGAAACCACTCCGTTTTCGGGTTTGATCTGGCTGGGTGCAGCGCTGTATTGTCAGTCGGGAATACGTAAGTCGGCGGTATATGCCTGTACCGCAGGACAACCACTGGCGATAGACTTTTGGGGGGCAATGCGGGGATCGGTTAAATTTGGCTGGTATAAAGCGCAGCGCTGTTTCGCAAGTTGTGGGGTTATTATGCTGGCTATGATGCTGACCGGACATAGTTTGGGGTTAATGCTGGCAGTTACCTGTTTATTGTTGTATGAACGCATTAAACTGCCCAAACGCACCTCTCTGGTAAGCGCAATGTGCTATACTCTGGCCCTGTTCTATACCGGAATGTGGCTCATTTAAGTAATGTCAGATACTGTGAAAGACACCTGGATTGCCAGTTCGTCTCAGCCACTCATTCTTCGGGGGAAAGACACTCTTTTCCCTGTCAGCTTACAACTACAGCAACCGCTTGCAGCAGCAATTCCAAAATACGTGTGTTTGCAAGGATTACACAATGTTGAACAACTCGGTGTGCTGGACATTCATATCAGTCCGCTGGACTCGATTTTGTCCGAGCAAAGCTATCTGGCGACAGCCGCCTTTTATGGCATGGATACCCAATCTGATACAGGACAAGAATTGCATGTGAAACTGGCTCAGCAGGAGCAGCAGACTTTGCAAACACATCTCAAAAATAAACAATTCATCACCCTGGTAGTTGCCCTGCAACCCAGGCTAAGTTTGCCTGAGCCAGTCACCATAGAACGAATCGTTTTGTTGTAAAATATCAAGGAGTAAACCGGAGGTGCATATTAGAGTTCCAATTTTTCTCGCCTTGTCGGTGCTTTTCCTGGCTCAAAATTACCGTTTTGATCAGCGACTTTAAACACAGCCTGTGAAGCCACCTCTGTTTTTCTTTTAACTGCTTGACAGTGTCAGAGTCCATTAAAACTACAAATAACTCGTTTTAATAACTCTGACACTGAGGTGTTAAAAAGCACCTGTTAACAAGGTTGTTTATCCTTTGGTTGACCCGGCTCCCCTTTTGATGGTGCTGTTTTTGGCAATGGAGGTTTAAAAACATCCATATAATACTTCTCATTAATTTTCTGTTGTATGGAGTGACTATGTTTTGTGTTATTGTACTCATAGCTGGCGGTAAACATAAAAGCCAGTTGCCACACTTGATAAAAACGCATAGATGATGAGTGGTTACTAAATTCGTGTGAATGAGATATAGATACCTTTTCTGACAAAGTCACTTCCCTTGTAACAGAATCTGTATCACTAAAGGTTGCGCTAAGTTTAGCACTCAACTCCCCCAAATCTGTCATTCCTTTATCCGACACGGTCGCTCCGAAAGTTTCTGAAAAAGAATTCGTTTCTGAGTCTCCATTTGTCAAACCCGTGTCAAATGTAATTGTAATTTTTGCTGAATCATTCGAGTTAACTTGTGGGGTGTCAACGCTAAGCCAGCAATAAGTGGCATCGATTGTAATTGCAGGACTTTTAGCTGTAACTGATTTAAGAAAAATTCCTCCCGTATCCTGTCCGCGTACTTTAATTATGTTTTCAGCTTCTTCATTACCATTAAATTTCAGATATTCTGAGGGAATTGGAACTTCGATGGTTTTCATGTTCTTATATTCATTTGCTTGCAGTGTCTGAACTGGAAAACCATGACCGTTGACTTCGACAGAGTACCCCCCGTTGTTTCCATTACCTCTTGAAGCAAGCTCCAGAACTAGTATTAATTTTGTAGGTATCTTTGCTGTTAAAGCGAAATTCACAGCCTGGAATTGTTGTCCACCATTCACAGCGTCACCAGTCATTTCCCATACGTCTATGGGGCCCTCTTCATTATTAAACGTTTCATTTGAGATAAAGGCGTTCATTTGTAAGAACTTAAAATTCCCATCGTACGGTATTTCGGGAGTTAATGAATAACTGTAGCTTTCCATTCTGACCGTTTGAAGATGATAGCTGGGGGTTGGGCTTGCCTGGACTATAACTTCCTGAGTCAGTTCTGGCGGTAAATTCCAGATTGGCCATCCATCAATTGTTATTGGGGCGGGCTCTTTGTTATCATTTTTTAGGGCAGTATTCAGATTATTAGTAGGCATTGCAATTTCCGTATGTTTTAAAAGAGTGGTTTTTAGCTTTACTTCACAATTGAACAAAGGTTTACTCAACAAAACGAGTAACATCCCTCATTTAGTTTTATCGACTAAACAATTGATTTTTTAGTTGTATTGACAAATTTTGATTTTTTCTATCGCGTTGCTATGGAATTTTCAGGATAAAGATTTATTTTTTGTTCAGTTTATCCCTTGAACCCCCAACCCATTGCAGATCGTTAGTGCCGGGTATATGCTCATATTGAACAACAATAACTGAACTATTTGATGCCTGTATTTAAACCTCTGCACTTTACTCAGACTTTGCCTTTTTCCCGCACCTTGCGTTTTGAGGTGGAAGGGAACCGCGATGTGCACATGCACTACAAGAGTTTGTTTAAAAGCCAGTCGCAAACTTTTCCGTTGGATCTAATCAATCCCCGACCGGGGCTTAACAAGAGCATTAATCTGGCGGCGGGTATCGCCGCGCTCTTTCTGTTGTTGATTATTGGCTTTTGTTTGCTGGGTTATGCCCAAAACCCGGCGCGTTTCAGTCAACCGCTGATGGTGCTGACTATTCTGTTTTTACCGCCGGCGCTGGTGGCTCTGTGGTTTTTTAATGCCAGCTTTACGCCGTCTGTGGTGTTTTTCCGGGTGGATGACGGCGATGAAATGTTTAAAATCCCGCAATACCCGCACAATAAATCCCAACTGGAACAGTTTGCCAAAGACCTGAGCGAGCGCATCGAATCTATTCGTTATCCGGGCAACTTATCCCACGCAGAACAAGTGGAGCTGTATCAAAAACATCTGGATTTCTTGCTCAATGAGCAGGTGTTAAGTCAGGCCGAGTATGATGCCGCTTTGCAACGACTGGAAAAGCGAGGCGGTAGTGGTAATGTCTTTAAATTAATCTGAGCAGCATTAAAATTCGGCTTCATTAATCCAAAACAGGTGACTTGCGTAGCATTATATTTACGCTGATGTTTAAATGGGTATTCAAAAACTATTTTGGGTTTTAGCCAGTTGCCGCTATGCTCCCCCCGCTTTGCAATCCCGCCCTAAAATAGGGATTGAAAAGCAGTTGGATTCAGGAGAATTTCGGTAACGCCTTTCTCCCGCGTCACGGTTAAATGCAACGCAATTTTTGGGGGTATAATGTTAGTCAAAGACGATCTCACGACAAGCTGTCAGCTCAGACAAACCATCAGAGATTTTTACCGTATCGATGAAGAGCAGGTCATCGAACATATATTACCATTGGCCGAAGTGGGTGTGACTGCGCGAAGTCGCGCCTGGGAACGCGCCCGTCAGATGGTATTAAATATTCGTAAAGCAGAAGATGGTAAAGGCGGTGTCGATGCGTTGCTGAATGAATACTCCCTGTCTTCTGAAGAAGGTGTGGTACTGATGTGTCTGGCCGAAGCGCTGCTGCGTGTACCAGACCGCAAAACCCAGGACTCGCTTATCCGTGACAAGCTGTCTAAAGGGGAATGGAGTCAGCATCTGGGCAACAGTGATTCACTATTCGTGAATGCCTCCAGTTGGGGATTGTTAGTCACCGGCAAAATGGTGAACTACTCTGACAAAACGAAAACCCAGCAATTTGGCGTATTAAAGCGCACTATTGGCCGTTTAGGTGAGCCGGTTATTCGCTCTTCTGTACATTACGCCATGAAAATCATGGGTAAGCAGTTTGTCATGGGCACCAATATTGATGAAGCCATTGAGCGCGCCAAAGATACCGAAACCAAAGGCTATGTGTATTCCTACGATATGCTGGGTGAAGGTGCCCGCACCATGGCCGATGCTCAACGTTACTATGATGCTTACCTCAAGGCCATACACGCGTTAGGTAAAGCCGCGCAGGGTAAAGGCCCGGTGAAAAGTGCCGGTATCTCGGTAAAATTATCCGCTATTCATCCCCGCTATGAGTTTACCCACAGCGAGCGGGTTAAATCTGAACTGGTACCGCGCCTGAAAGCCCTGGCGCTGGCAGCGAAAGAATACGATATCGGTTTTACTGTGGATGCCGAAGAAGCCGACCGTCTGGATATTTCACTGGACATTATAGAAACCGTATTTTCGGACCCGGAACTGGGTGACTGGCAGGGTTTTGGTCTGGCTGTTCAGGCTTATCAAAAACGCGCGATATTCGTCATCGAATGGCTGGAAGCACTGGCCCGCCGCGTAGGCCGCAAGATGATGGTGCGCCTGGTCAAAGGGGCTTACTGGGATACCGAAATTAAAACTACCCAGGTAGATGGACTGGACGATTTTCCGGTGTTTACCCGTAAAGCCACGACAGACGTGTGCTACAAGGCCTGTGCTATCAAATTGATGGCCGCCAGAGATGTGATTTTCCCGCAGTTTGCTACGCATAACGCCTATACCGTGGCGACGATTTTAGAACTGGCTAAAGAAAACAATCAGGGCTATGAATTCCAGCGCCTGCACGGCATGGGCGAGTCTTTGTACGACCAGGTAGTGTTGAACGACAAGGTACAGTGTCGGGTATATGCGCCGGTAGGGCAGCACGAAGATCTGCTGGCCTATCTGGTACGTCGCTTATTGGAAAACGGTGCTAATTCTTCGTTTGTTAATGCCATTGTTGATGACACCAAACCGGTGGAAGAATTACTGCCGGACCCGGTGGAAAAATTGCAGGACCTGCGCAACAAGCGAAACATGAATATCACTATGCCTATCGCCATTTATGGTGAAGAACGCGAGAACTCCAAAGGTATGGACCTCACCGACATCAATCATCTGATGCCGCTGAAAGAAAACCTGGATGCCTGGGTAAAAGACAACATCAAGAGCGCCAATGCGGCACAGGCGGAATTAGTGGCGGTGCTGAACCCGGTAAATCACAGTGAGTTGGTGGGTCACCTTAAATATCACAGCGCAGAGGATATGAAAGACATTGTCAGCCGCGCTGAAACGGCGTTTGCCGACTGGTCTGAAACGCCGGTGACTGAGCGGGCGAATTTACTGCGCAGAACCGCTGATATTTTAGAACGTCACCGCGACGAATTGATCGCTATCTGTATTAAAGAGGCCGGTAAACTGACTCAGGACAGTATCGACGAAGTGCGCGAAGCCGTTGACTTCTGTCGTTATTACGCGGCCCGTGCCGAAGAACTGGCAAAAGATGAGCGTATGGAGCCTCGTGGCCCCATCCTGTGTATCAGTCCCTGGAACTTCCCGTTAGCCATCTTCCTGGGCCAGGTGGCCGCAGCGATTGTGACCGGCAATACGGTGGTAGCAAAACCGGCTGAGCAAACCAGTCTGATTGCGCTGCGAACCATCGAACTGATGAAGATAGTGGGCATGCCGGATGATGTGGTGCAGTTGCTGATTGCCCAGGGTAAAGAAGTGGGTGAAAACGTAGTAAATGACGAACGCATTCAGGCGGTCATGTTTACCGGTTCGACCGCCACTGGCACCCTGATCTCAAAAATTCTGGCGGAGCGCGGTGGTCAACAGGTACCGCTAATTGCCGAAACCGGTGGCCAAAACTGTATGGTGGTAGATTCTACTGCCTTGCCAGAGCAGGTGTGTGACGATGTTATTAAGTCGGGTTTTCAAAGTGCCGGTCAGCGCTGTTCAGCGTTGCGGGTGTTGTTCTTACAGGAAGACATCGCCGATACCGTACTGAAAATGATCACCGGTGCCATGAAAGAGCTGACGGTAGGTGATCCTCAGTATCTGTGCACCGATGTTGGGCCTGTCATTGATGCCAAAGCCTTAAAAGCCCTGAACGATCATGTGGAATACATGAAAGATAAAGGCCAGCTGTTGTACGAATGTCCGTTGCCGGAAATGGCACATGGCAACAATTTGTTTGCACCGCGTCTGTATCAGATAGACAACCTGTCAGTACTGAAAAAAGAAGTATTTGGGCCGGTTGTGCACGTGATCCGCTTTAAAGAGTCACAACTGGATGAGGTGATTGAGCAAATCAATACCACCGGCTTTGGTTTAACTATGGGAATTCACACCCGTATTGAAGATCGCGCTGAAGATTTGGCGGCCCGGGTACGTGCCGGAAACATTTATGTTAACCGCAACATGATTGGTGCCATCGTTGGCGTACAACCATTCGGTGGACGCGGCCTGTCTGGTACTGGTCCTAAAGCGGGTGGCCCTAACTATCTGACGCGTCTGGTAAGAGAAAAGCACACGCCTGACGAAGAGGATATGAACTACGAAACCAAGGCCAATATTGATATGGTGGAACTGGGCGCAGCCCAGGAACACGTTGACAACATTATGGAACTGGCCCTGAAAGCTGAACGTATCTGGCGTACCACAGCTCTGAATGACCGTATTTCGGTGATGCGTCAGTTGCTGGCCAAAATCGCCACGGTAGATATCGTCGAGGAGCTGGCTGACGACCTGGCGAAATCCCTGTCGGATTCCCGCTCGCAGTTAACCCGCATCGAGAAAATGCTGAAAAAGCCCAAGGTTTTACCTGGCCCAACAGGCGAATCCAACCTGTTGTATCTGGAGCCTCGTGGTTGCGTGGTGTGTTACGCCGATAAAGACACGGTATTCAGCTTCTGGTTGATGTCTATCGTGTCAGCACTGGCGGTAGGTAATACGGTAATCACGGCAGTATCAGACTTGTTTTTTGAAGAGGCCAAAGCCATTCAGGACAAACTGATACAGTGCGGTGGTGCCGAAGGCGTGTTGCAGGTGGTTAAACACGATAAGCTGAATGCACTATTACATCATGCAGATATCGCAGGTGCGGTGGTTGACAGTAACAGTGCCCGCATGGGGTATTTCAGCAAGCAGCTGGCAGAGCGTGAAGGCGCGATTTTGCCGGTGATCAGTGCCGAGTATAACGATACCCTGATCCAACGTCTGGTGACTGAAAAAACCATCAGTATCGATACCACGGCATCAGGTGGTAACACCTCGCTGATGACCTTAGCCGAAGATGACGAGTAAAATCGTCAGGTTTTAATCACTTTGATTCAAAAGGCCCGTCAGGGCCTTTCAGATTGATGATAAACCCCCGCTTTTTAGCGGGGGTTTCTTTTTTTAAGCAGCCGAAGGCTGCGATCGCGATTTTTTTCGTAAGTTCTTTCGCATCGCTTTGGTTGGGATGAACTGCGATTTCGTTTTTTCAGGTGGGGTTTTGACTCGA